>MWBI01000166.1 GCA_002068945.1 Candidatus Omnitrophica bacterium ADurb.Bin314 | reverse complement strand
CGAAATTGTCCCCCACTCCCATCACCTCGCCGGTCGCGCGCATCTCGGGACCGAGTACCGGGTCCACTTCCGGGAACATGTTGAACGGGAACACGGCCTCCTTCACGCCCACGAAGGGTGCTTTGGCATCCTTCAACTTCGGGAAATCGCTGATTTTTTTGCCCAGCATCATTTCGGTCGCGAGGCGGGCGATCGGGACCCCCGTGACCTTCGAGATGATCGGGACCGTGCGTGACGCGCGCGGGTTGGCTTCCAGGATGTAAACCTTCCCGTCGCAAATCGCGTACTGGACATTGATCAACCCCACGACCTTGAGCGCTCTCGCGATCTTCGTTGTGTAATCGCGAATCTGCTCGATATGCGCCTTCGAGATCGTCCGGCTCGGGATGGAACAGGCCGAATCACCCGAGTGTATCCCCGCCCATTCGATATGTTCCATGACGGTCGTGACATGAGCGTCCGTGCCGTCGGAAAGGGCATCCACCTCGCATTCAAGCGCCTTGCCGAGGAACCGGTCGATCAGCATGGGGTGTTCGGGACTTACCTTGATCGCCTCAGCAGCATATCGCCGGAGCATGTCCTCGTCATAGATGATCTCCATCCCGCGCCCGCCGAGAACGAAGGAGGGACGGACCATGATGGGGTAGCCGATCTCACGCGCGATCGCGATGGATTCCTCGATCGACCTTGCGATGCCGCTTTCCGGCTGAGGAATGCCGAGCTCGATCATCTTCTGACGAAAGAGCTCGCGGTCTTCGGCGAACGCGATGCTCTCCGGCGACGTCCCGAGGATCCTGACGCCGGCGTCCTTGAGCTGTTGAGCGATGTTGAGCGGTGTCTGCCCTCCGAACTGGACGATGACGCCTTCCGGTTTTTCCTTCTCATAGATGGCCAGCACGTCCTCGACCGTAAGCGGTTCAAAATAGAGCTTGTTGGCCGTGTCATAATCGGTCGAGACCGTTTCGGGATTGCAGTTGATCATGATCGATTCGTAGCCCGCCGCGCGGAGCGCGAAGACCGCGTGCACGCAGGTATAATCGAACTCGATTCCCTGCCCGATGCGATTCGGCCCGCCGCCGAGGATCAGTATCTTCTTGTTCGTTGAGACGGGAGCATCCTCCCGGCCCGGGTGGTAGGTGGAATAATAGTACGCGGCATTCTGGACGCCGCTCACAGGAACCGCTTCGTACCGCGCAACCTTGCCAAGCCGGATGCGCCGTTCCCGCACCGCCGCTTCCGAGATTTTAAAAAGTCCGGCAAGATAACGGTCCGAGAATCCCCATTCCTTGGCCTTGATGAGGTCCCGATCCGCGAACTTGTCCCAGGTCGCCTTCAACATCGCTTCCTCGAACATCACCAGCTCCCGCATTTCCGTGATGAACCACTTCCCGATGTGGGTCATGGCGTGAAGCTCTTCGACGCTCAGGCCCTTGCGGAGGGCTTCGTACATCAGAAAGATCCGTTCGCTGGAAGGCCGGGCCAGTCTTTCGCGAAGCTGGTCGTCTGAAAGCTGCCTGAAGTCCTTCACATCGCCGAGCCCGTACCGGCCGATCTCGAGGGAACGGATGGCCTTCTGGAAAGCCTCTTTAAAATTCTTCCCGATCGACATTACTTCGCCGACCGCCTTCATCTGGGTCCCGAGAACATCCTGCGCCCTGGGGAATTTCTCGAACGCCCACCGCGCGAATTTAACGACAACGTGCTTTCCGCCAGGCGTGTATTTTTCGAGCGATCCGTCGCGCCAGTAAGGAATCTCATCCATCGTCAGACCGGCCGCGAGACGCGTCGACACCATTGCGATCGGGAATCCCGTAGCCTTCGACGCCAGCGCCGAGGAACGCGACGTTCTCGGGTTAATCTCGATTACAACCACGCGCCCATCCTTTTTATTGTGGGCGAACTGAACATTCGTTCCGCCGACCACACCGATCGCGTCCACAATCTTGTAGGAATATTCCTGCAGTTTCTTCTGGATTTCGGGGGCGACCGTCAGCATCGGCGCCACGCAGAAGCTGTCGCCCGTGTGGACACCCATCGCGTCCACATTCTCGATAAAGCAGACCGTAATCTTCTGATCTTTCGCGTCGCGGACCACTTCCAGTTCAAGCTCTTCCCATCCGATCACAGCCTCCTCGATCAGAACCTGACGGGCAAGACTGATTGTCAGCCCACGAAGAGCGATCACACGCAAATCCTCGACGTTATAGGCGATCCCGCCGCCGGTACCGCCCATCGTATAGGCCGGACGGACCACGACCGGATAGCCGAGCTGCTGCGCGATCGATTCACATTCCTCGACGGAATTCGCCGTCGCGGACCGCGGCACGGGAATCCCGATCTGCGCCATGGTCGCCTTGAAGACCTCACGATCCTCCCCGCGCTCGATCGCGTCCGCTTTAACACCGATGATCTTGACACCGTATTTTTCGAGAACACCGCTTTTGTGGAGCGCCGAGGAAAGATTCAGGCCCGTCTGCCCTCCGAGATTGGGCAACAGCGCATCGGGACGCTCTTTCGCGATGATCTTTTCGAGGCTTTCGACGGTCAACGGTTCGATGTAGGTATGGTCCGCCATTTCGGGATCGGTCATGATGGTCGCAGGGTTCGAGTTCACGAGCACGACCTCATACCCTTCCTTGCGCAAGGCTTTGCAGGCCTGCGTTCCGGAATAATCGAATTCACACGCCTGACCGATGATGATCGGCCCGGACCCGATAATCAGGATTTTCTTGATGTCATTACGTTTTGGCATGATCTTCCGCTAAGCTCCGAGAGATAAGGGCCCGGAGCTGTTCCCGGCTCCAGGATCTGCTTCCTGAGCTTAAGCATTCCTTTCTGTAAGTTTGTAAAACCGTGAGAAGAGATAGTCATTATCGTGCGGACCGGAGGCATTCTCCGGATGATATTGCGCGCGAAACGGGGGGCATTTCCTGCGAGCAAGACCCCCGAGCGATTTGTCGTTCAGATTGGTATGGGTCAACCCGGCCTCATCCTTCGGAAGCAAATCGATATCCGTAACAAAGCCGTGGTTCCGGAATGCGATCCCGATCCTGCGGCTCTTCAGATCCATGACGGAATGATTATTCCCGTGATAACCAAATTTGATCCTGGAGGTCTTTCCGCCAAGCGCCTGGCCGAGCATCCGGTGTCCGGGACAGATTCCGAAGATCGGGACCTTGCCGATCAATTTCTTTACAGCCTGAACAAGACACCTCACAACCGCGGAATCGCCGGAACCGTCCGAGAGGGAAACCCCGTCCGGGTTCGCGACCGGGATCTTATCCGCCGCGTTGATTCCGTGGTTACCGATATGCGGGCAGGTTATAAGTGCCAGAATCGTTTTTTTCATGATCGCTTCCGATGATCAAAGGGAGTACTGGAATCCCTTGACAAACGTATGGAGGACTTTTCCCTTGAGTTTCTTTCCGAAAAAGCATGAGTTCACGGATTTTGAATAAACGTTTTTTTGCTCGAAGACCCATTCAAGGTCCAGGTCCGCGAGGATAAAGTTCGCGTGCTCCCCCGCTTTGAGCCGGCCGAAATTTGTTTTTTTCAGGATCTCGCTCGGCGCGATGCTCATCTTGCGCAGCACGTCCTCGATCTTCCATTTCCGGCCGTGATAGAGTTCCGTCAGCACAACCCCGAACGCTGATTCGAGGCCGATCGTTCCGAACGGCGCCACTTCGATATCCATGTCCTTTTCCTCAAATGCGTGCGGCGCGTGATCGGTCGCGATCGCGTCGATCGTCCCGTCCTCAAGACCGCGGATCACGGCCTGCCGGTCCTTTTCGGTCCTGAGCGGGGGGTTCATTTTGTAAAAGGTGTCGTACTTGACGAATTCCTCGTCAGTCAGCGCGAGATGGTGCGGCGTTGCCTCGGCCGTCACGGGAAGTCCTTCGTCCTTCGCGCGCCGGATCATCGCCACTCCCCCGCAGGTGGATACGTGCTGGACGTGAAGATGACATTTGATAAGCCGGGTCAGTTCGATGTCGCGGGCGATCGCGATGTCCTCGGATGCGTTCGGGCGGCCGCGGAGCCCCAGTTTTGTTGAGACAATGCCTTCGTTCATCACACCGTTCAGCGAAATCGTCGGGTCCTCGGCATGCGTCATGACCGGGAGACCGTAGGTCGCGGCATATTCGTACGCCCTGCGCGCCACGCCGGAATCCACGACCCAGTTGCCGTCATCGGTGACGGCCACGGCGCCTGATACTTTCATCTCCGCCATCTCCGCGACCTTTTTGCCCTCGCGCCCCTGGGTCAACGCGCCCGACGGCAGGAGATTGAAGTTGAGGATATTGGCACGTTCCATCTGATATTTCACGACTTGCGCGTTATCGCAGGCGGGCTTCGTGTTCGGCATCGTCACGCAGGCGACAAAACCGCCCGCGATCGCGGCCTGCACGCCGCTTTCGATCGTTTCCTTGTGTTCGTAGCCGGGTTCGCGGAAATGCACGTGCAGGTCGATCAGCCCCGGCATCAGGCAAAGTCCTTTCGCGTCCATCGTCTCGGCATCTTCGGCCTGGAGAGCCTTCCCCCATTTCACGATCTTGCGGCTCTGGACATGGAGGTCCATCACTTCGTCGACCTTGTTCACGGGATCCACGATACGCGCGTTCCTGATCAGCAGATTCTTGACCGATTGTCCGTTCAACTTATTCATTTTTCAAAGCTCCGCTCAGAAGGTAAAGCACCGCCATACGGACCGCGATCCCGTTAGTGACCTGTTTGAGGATGTAGGATTGGGTGCTGTCGGCAAGCGCGCTTTCGATCTCGACGCCGCGGTTCACGGGCCCGGGGTGCATCAGGATCGCGTCGGGCTTTGCGAGCTTGAAGAGTTCCGTATTCAGACCGAAGGTGCTCGCATACTCGCGAATGCTGGGGAAAAGCGTCTCATTCTGCCGTTCCATCTGGATCCTGAGGAGCGTTACCGCGTCAGCGCCGTCGATCGCTTTCCTGACGTCGTGGATCACCTTGACGCCGAGCTCCTCAATCCCCCACGGGATCAGGGTTTTCGGACCGCAGAGGACCACTTCGGCACCAAGTTTGGTCAGTCCCCAGACATTGGACCGCGCGACGCGCGAGTGGAGAATATCACCGACAAAAACAACCTTGAGCCCCCTGATCTTCCCCTTGAGCTCCCGGAGCGTGAAGATATCGAGCAGCCCCTGGGTGGGATGTTCGTTGATGCCGTCGCCCGCGTTGACGATCCCGCATTTGGTATAGTTAGAGACCCGGTGCGGAGCTCCCGACGAGCTGTGTCTCATAACGATCAGGTCGACCTTGAGCGCCTCAATGTTCGCGATCGTATCCCAAAGGGACTCTCCCTTCGTCATGCTGGAGCCGCCACTAGCCATGCCGATCGCATCCGCGCTCAACCTCTTTTCGGCAAGCTCAAACGACACTCTCGTTCGGGTACTCGGCTCAAGGAAAAGATTCACCACGGTTTTGCCTCTGAGGGCCGGCGATTTTTTGACGGCGCGCTGAGAAACCTCGCTGAAGGATTTCGCCGTATCGAGAATCAGTCCGATCTCGGCCGCCGACAGGTCTTTGAGCCCGAGAAGATCCTTGCGGGTCCATTGAATCTTCGTTCCGTTGCTCATCATGCCCCGCTCCCTCCCGCAATGATCGCTTCATCTTTGCCGTCAACTTCCCGGATCCGGATGACCACGCGTTCCCTGACGGAGGTGGGAACGTTCTTGCCCACGAAGTCCGCGCGGATAGGCAATTCCCGGTGACCGCGATCCACGAGCACCGCAAGCTGGATCATCTTCGGCCGGCCATAATCGTTGAGCGCGTCGAGGGCCGCCCGGATCGTCCGGCCCGTATAGAGGACATCGTCCACGAGAATGATGATTTTCGCCTTGAGATCAAACGGGAGTTTGGTCTCGCGCACCTCGGGATTCGGACCGACCTCGCTCAGGTCGTCACGGTACATCGTGATATCGAGAGTCCCGAGGGGAGATTCCACGCCGGCGATTTCGAGAAGTTTTTTCTGGAGCCGTTCGGCAAGGAAGACGCCACGGGTCCGGATGCCAACAAGAGCAAGGGGTTTGACATCTTTATGATGTTCGAGAACCTCGTGGGCCATGCGCGTAAGCGTGCGGTCGATGCCTGCGGCGTCAAGGACAAGCTTTTCAGGCGAGGTCACAAGTCCCCCCGCAGCAACCCGTCCGCAGACAAAAAAAATCCCTGCCTTTGCTGGCAGGGGCGAACCTTACACTCATAACTGTCTGCATATACCACCTTTGTCGGCGTCTCTGCGCCGTCTTAAAAGGATTCGCGTTGCGATTGTTGGAGAAATCTACACGGCCTTGTGTGTTTTGTCAAGAAAACAAAAAAAGCGGACACGCGATCTTTCGGCGTGCCCGCTTTAAAATCAAGAAGATCTTCTCTATAAGCCGAGTTCTGTCCCCTCTTCGGGGTGATGACCATCTATCTAGGTTCTGCATTACTGCAGAACTCATTCGGCTGACCCGGTGAGCGTTCCCCTTGCGGGGATCAGCACGGGCAATGCCGGCTTGCGCCACTCACCCTATTTAGCCTTTCTTCACGTAGAGATTGCCGCGTTTCACCCTCTTTTGCTTTCACAAAAGAGACTCGTCTCTGTGGCTCTGATCCGCTTCCGCGGCCAGTTTCGTTAAATCCAAAAGATTTAACGGACAAACCGCAGAAGGGTGGGG
>MWBI01000165.1 GCA_002068945.1 Candidatus Omnitrophica bacterium ADurb.Bin314 | reverse complement strand
CAGCGCGCGGCCGGACGAGGTCGAAAAACTCTTTAAAAAAACGATCCCCGTCGGCAAACAGTTCGGCGTCGTGCTGGTGGTCGAGGACGAGGTGACCTTCGAGGTCGCGACGTTCCGGGCGGAAGGCGGCTATGAGGACGGCCGGCATCCGACCCGGATCGCCTTCACGGTTCCGGAAGAGGATGCGCGGCGCCGTGATTTTACGGTGAACGGCCTTTTCTACGATCCTTTCAAAAAAGAGATCCTGGATTTTGTGGGTGGGCAGGCCGATCTCTCCCAAAAAGTGATTCGCGCGATCGGCGATCCGGAGGAGCGGTTCCGGGAAGACAAGCTCAGACTCCTGCGCGCGGTGCGTTTTGCCTCGACCCTTGGTTTTGAGATCGAAACAAAGACGTGGAACGCGGTCCGGGCCCACGCGGCCGATATCCATGAGGTGAGCCCCGAAAGAATACGTGAAGAACTCGTCAAGATTTTCACGCGGCAAGGTGCCGAACGCGGCTTCGTGCTGCTCCGGGAATCGGGTTTGATGAAGGAGATCCTTCCCGAGATCGAAGCGATGAAGGGCGTGGAGCAGCCGGCGCAGTTCCATCCCGAGGGGGATGTCTTCGAACATACGCGCCTTTTGTTCGCGCATCTGCGTCCGCCCGTGTCCGAGGTGCTTGCGTTCTCGGCCCTTTTTCATGATGTCGGCAAACCCGGAACGCAGGCGGTCCGGAAAGGGCGGTTGACCTTCTACGAACACTCCGAGGAAGGGGCAAAGCTCGCGCGCGATATCATGAAGCGGCTGAAGTTCCCGAACGCCACGACGGATGCTGTTTACGAATGTGTCCTCAACCACATGAAATTCATGAATGTGAAGAAGATGAGGTCGGGGAAGCTCAAGATGTTCCTGTTGCGGCCGACCTTCGCGGAGGAAATGGAACTGCACCGTGCGGACTGCCTCGCGAGTCACGGCATGCTCGACAACTACGAATTCCTGCAGGAGAAGTTGAAGGAATACGCCCATGAGGAGTTGAAACCGAAGCCGTTCATCAACGGGAATGACCTGATCGCCATGGGAATGCCGGCCGGACCCGCGATGAAGCCCGTTCTGGAAGAGGCATACGAACTTCAGCTGGAGAAAACGCTGACGGACCGGGAGGCGTCGCTTGCGTGGGCCCGGCAGAAGATCGCTTCAATGAAAAGTCAAAGTTGACGAAGATTATGTGTATAATGGCTCAGTGAACCGGATCAGCCCAAGGGAGACGGTATGAAAAAGAGCGGAGATGGTCATCAAGGCGGATCGCGGGGCCGAAACGTTCCCGAGCGGCGAGGTCTGCGCGAAGGGCGAAATGGTGCGCTACAAACGTTTCTCCGGAGATAATGAATGAGCCCTGAACGCAGATTTTTCGTCAAAAGAGCCACCCTCCTTGCGGGGATCGCATTCGCGATGGCGTTTATGGTCCCGTCCGTTTCCGCGGAAGTCATCCAGGAAGTTTCGAGGGATGGATACATGACGCTTGAGGATGGCAAGCAGGTATCGCTTGCGGGTATCCGGATGGATGAGGAAGGCGCGTCGATCCTCCGGGTTCTCGTCCGGAAGAAGAACGCCAAAGTCGAGGTTCTGGAGACGGCCAGGGACAAGAACGGGCGGGAATGCGCGTACGTCTATCTCAAGGCCAAGTTCCTGAAGGTGCCGCTCCGACCGAATGACGTCGCGGGCGAGGATGAAGTCATGCTGAACAAGTTCTTGATCCGCTTGGGAGCCGCCAAGGTGGATGAGTCCTCGGAGTTCGCGCACAAAGCGGATTTTCTCGAAACACAGGTCGCAGCCAAGAGCAAGGGGGAAGGCGTATGGTCATACGAGGTATCCTGAAATTTATTGTCGGGACCGTGGTGGTCCTTTTTCTGGCCCTTCTGCTGGGGGTCGCGGGTTTTTTTATCGTAAAAAGCCTGGATCCCAACATCTTCCGGGTTGAATTTGAGAAACATCTGACCCAGAAAACAGGGCTTCGCGTCGAGCTCGGAAAGATCGCATTCGATTGGGGACCGCAAATCCGGTTACAACTCGATGGCTTGAAGTTCTATAACCCGCAGAGTCTTGAAAAAATGCTTCAGAGCGATTCGGTGGCCATCGAGGTCGATCTGGCGGCTCTTTTCCGGAAAAAATTCTGGATGCCGCGCGCGACGATCAGGAATCCGGAAGTCTTCGTGAAACGACGGGCGGATGGTTCTTGGATCTGGCAGCCCTCGCTATCGGCGCAGGCCCGGCCCACGGGAGCCGGCCTCACGGCGCCGCTTGCGGCAGCGCAGCCCCCCGCGGGGAGCGGGACTCAGGGGAAAACGGGTTCTGCCGCGGTGCCGGTGCCTGCGGAGACGCCGAAAGGAAATCTTCCGATCGCCTGGGAGTTCGGGCTCGGGAAGATCGAGATCGATGACGGGACTATCCACTATGTCGATGAGACGATCCAGCCCGCGTTTTCGCTGGATATCGTTAAATGTCAGGTCGAGCTCATCCCGAACGCGTTACTTTCAAGTTTCCATTTTACGGCGAACGCTTCCGTGTGGAATGTTGTCGAAAAACGGATCGAGGTGGAAGGGGATGCGGACCTTCTTGCCCAGGTCGTGGATTTCAGCGGCCGTTTCGATAAGGACCGGGTATCCCTCAAAGGCGTTCTGAAGATGGTCGAGTCGGTGCCGAATATCGAGGGGACACTCAAGATTCGCGAGCTGGATCTCGAAGGCGTGGTCCCGGAGGTCTATAAGAATGGCGAGTATCTGGCCGGTATGTTGAGTTCCGACGTCCGGCTGTCCTCGTACGGTGGCAACCCCGAAATGCTTCTCAAGTCCCTGTCCGGGAGAGGTACCATCCGGATCGAGAACGGTTCCCTCAGGAACCGGAACCTCGTCAAAGAGATTCTGGAAAAGATGTCTCCCGCGATCGCCGTGGCGGCGCTTTTCGGAGGGGAGTTGCCGGCAGAGATGACCGGGATGATGAAGGGGAATCATACGGATTTCCAGCGCGCCACAGTGGACCTGACGGTGGAACGCGGAGTTGTGTCGATCCCGCAACTTCTCTTGGCCCATGCGAACTATCAGCTTTCCGGGAACGGGAGCTACGGACTGCTGGATGAGCGGATCGATCTCGGGCTCTCTCTTGCGTTTTCCAGGTCTATTTCGGATTATTTTGTCAAAAAGATTCATGAACTGCGGGTCCTGTGCGACCGGAACGGACTTTTGACCATCCCGTTCCGTTATGCCGGAACGGTCCCGGATGCGGTGGTCGCTCCGGACCTTCAATATATAGGAAGCCGCGTCATCGAGGCTGGGGCCCAGGAGATCATCACGAAAGGGTTTGAGACGCTCGCCAAGATTCTGGAGCCTGTCAAGCAGGCACAGAAGCCCTCATCGGGAACGGCCACGTCATCGGCGACGTCTGAGCCCGCAGCGGTTGCCTCCGCCACGCAGGAAATGTCGAATTAGGCCGGAGCGTTTTCTCCTTACCGTCAGCGGCAACGATAAACCGGGAATCACTACGGGCTTCTTCATGAAAAGGTTGCGAACGCGAAGATATCCGCGCAACCCTTCTGGAAAGGTAGTTCATCATGATGACGGTCTGCGTGCCGGATCGGCATTGTCCGATATGTGACCGGATGCTTGCTGCCCTGACGATCAACATCACCGGGTTCGATAGTTGAATCCTCCGCATCTTTCCCGACCTCGTTCTCCGAAAAACAAGCGTTACCCTTCGCGATACTTTCCCATGTCATGAAACGTCAGCATTGCGACACCGCGGTTTTGTGCTTCAAAAACCATTGCGATCATTGATGTTTCAAAACCCGCGCTCGTCGCGGAGAAACTCGTGCTTGTGAACCCCGTTACCCTCGAACGGCGGGACACTGAAATTCGGAAGGAGGG
>MWBI01000164.1 GCA_002068945.1 Candidatus Omnitrophica bacterium ADurb.Bin314 | reverse complement strand
ACCTGGATCACCGGCGATGGACTGGCGATCTGCCGCCCTGGGCTTTTGGGAAAGCTCAGGCCGCTTCCCGAAAAACACTGGTACCCGGACGCCGCGACATTGATCGCACTGTATGAAAGAAAGGATCCGTTGCTCCGAAAGCTGACCAGACCGAAAGACTTGTTGCCGTTCTATTTGCGGGCTTCCGAAGCCGAGGAACGGCTTAAAACAGCCGGGAGCCGCTCTCGGCGCTGAGCTCCTGGCGGAAATCATATGTCACAACTCACTCAGAGCATTGTTAAACATCAGCACGCGTCGTGGGTCGAACTGCGTTCAGACCGTCTCCTCGCGAATCTTGAAGCCCTCCGGCAAAGATCGGGGACCTCCGACGCGCTCGCGGTGATCAAGGCCAATGCGTATGGGCACGGGTTGAACGAGATCGCGAAGATTCTTGACGGCAGGGTCAATTTCTTCGGCGTCGCAACGCTCCGCGAAGGACTGGAACTGAAGGAACGTCATCCCGGGACTCCGGTCTTCCTCTTCGGACATCCTTTTCCTCATGAGGTTTCCGCCGCGATCGGCGCCAATCTTGTCCTGAGCGTCTCCAGCTTCGATAAAGCGAAAGAGATTTCCGATTGCTCGGAACAGCTCGGCAGACAGACCCGCGTCCATCTCAAGATCGACACCGGCATGGGCCGCATGGGCATCAAGGTCCGGGAGGCCGCAAGGGAGATCATGAAAATCCGCGCGCTGAAAGGCATTCTGCTCGACGGCATTTACATGCACTTCCCGACCGCGGAAACGGACGACGATTTCCGCGCCGGACAGGTCGCAAAATTCAGCGCCCTGATCGAGGATCTGGACCGCGGCGGCATCGCTTTCCGTTTCCGCCACGCGCAGAACAGCGCCGCGAGTCTGAATCTGAAAACCCCCATGCTTAACATGATCCGGCCCGGACTTGCCCTCTACGGCATCTATCCGGGCACAGGATTCGCCGATGCCGCGTGCCTCGAACCGGTCCTTTCGTTGAAGAGTCGGATCACCTTGATCAAGAGAATCGACGCGGGGGATTCCGTCGGTTATGGCCGCGAATACCGTCCGGACCGCGAAACAACGATCGCCGTCCTCCCGTTCGGTTACAGCCACGGTTATCCGTGGGCGGCCTGGAAGAAGGCGTGCGTCCTTTATAAAGGAAAACGCTATCCCCTCGCCGGCAAGGTCTCGATGGATTATCTGACCGTAAACCTCGGAGACCGGAAAGCGGCCGAGGGAGACACTGTGACATTGATCGGCGAGGACGGGGACGAACGCATTACGGCGGATGAACTCGCCGGATGGGCCGGCACGATACCCTACGAGGTCGTCACGCGGCTGAATCCCCACATTCCGCGCATCGTCCTCTCCTGACCTTATCCAACCTCGTAGGTTGGATGATGGTTACAAGGTAACATAAGCGGGGATCGCGGCACGCCGATACCGGGACTTGGCCACGATGATAAATTTCAGGATCGAACATCTCGAAGAGACCTCCTCAACCAACAGCCTTGTCCTGGAGCGTGCCCGCCGCGGAGAACCGGAAGGGCTTGTCATCGTCGCGGGCCACCAGACCAGCGGACGCGGCAAGCCGGGCCGGAAATGGGAATCCCCCAGGGGAAAGAACCTCCTTTTTTCCGTTCTGCTCCGTCCGCCGATGAAACCCGCGGGAGCCCCGCTCCTCACGCAAGTGGCATGCCGGACGGTTGCGAAGGTCCTGGAAGCAAAGTATGATATCCCGTCGACTTTCAAGCGTCCCAACGATGTCATGGTGAACGGTAAAAAAATCTGCGGGATATTGACGGAAGCCATAAGCTCCGGCAACCGCCTTGAAGCTGTCGTAATCGGCATCGGCCTCGACGTGAACGCCGAAACTGAAGAAATACCTCCGGAAGCTGTTTCGATGAAGGTCCTCCGGGGAATAACATACGTCCTCCCGGACGTCCTGAACGGCATTCTTGCGGAACTGAACAGAAACTTAAAAGATCTCTATAAAAAAAGGAAGTCATGGGGAAATGCCTGCTTGCCATTGACATAGGAAACACCGCCTCCAAGGTTGGCCTTTACAAGGCCGGCAGATTTTTAGACCATCGAACCATGAAGTTTAACGCCGTCCCTGTTTATGCCAATAAATTGATAAAAAGTGGGAAGTATCCCCATCTTGATATCGTTATATGCTCTGTTAACCCTGAAATAACGGCTTTATACAAAAATAGACTTTTGAGACACAATGATACAAAGCTCGTCATCTGCGGAAAGGATATTGAGGTAAAGATACGACATAAATACATTGAACATAATCGGTTAGGTATTGACCGAAGGGTAAGCATCTATGGAGCCGTCAGAATGTATAGACTCCCCTTGCTCGTTCTGAGCTACGGAACAGCCCTGACTTGCGATTATATCGATGCAAAAGGATGCTTCCGCGGCGGCATGATTATTCCCGGACCCGACACGGCGCTCAAAGCCCTCGGGAGAGAAACAGCTTTATTGCCAACGATCCACTTTCCATCCAAAAGGACCTCTTTTTTGGGACGGACCACAATAGAATGCATGGAATCAGGCATTCTTGAGGGATATGGATCTTTGACTGACGAACTTGTCCGAAGATTCAAATCCCGTTACGGCTCCTCCATTCGGGTAATCGCGACGGGAGGTCTCGCCAGGACAATTGCATCCTGCTGTTCTTCATTAGATGTCATTGACCCCATGCACGTTCTAAAGTCCCTTATGGCCCTCTGGCGGGACAACCTCCGGTCTTAGTTTCAAAAACCTCCCATCCCGGGTCTGACCTTTCATTGTCAAAGCGGGCAGGATAATAAATTTCCGCTTGATTTTTTAAGCCCCTTCCTTAAAATAGCAATTCCTTAGCACTCTCGGTTTCGGAGTGCCAAGACTTCGAAATATCTCTCAGATATCGATCCGGGCCGAATTTCCGGCCTTTCATTAAAACAAAAACAACGGAGGTAATATCATATGGCAAAGCAACTTCTCTTCAGTGAAGAAGCGCGGCGGGCCATTCTCGCGGGCGTTGACAAGCTCGCGAACGCCGTGAAAGTCACACTCGGCCCCAAAGGCCGCAACGTGGTCCTCGAAAAGAAGTTCGGCTCCCCCACCGTCACGAAAGACGGCGTGTCGGTCGCCAAGGAGATCGAGCTTGAAGATCCTTATGAAAACATGGGCGCCCAGATGGTCAAGGAAGTCGCTTCGAAGACTTCCGACGTCGCAGGCGACGGCACCACCACCGCCACGATCCTCGCGCAGGCAATCTACCGCGAAGGTCTGAAGAACGTCACGGCCGGCGCGAACCCGATGGCCCTCAAGCGCGGCATCGACAAGGCGGTCGAAGCCATCGTTGCCGAACTCGACAAGGTCGCGAAGCCGATCGGCAAGGACAAGAAGGAGATCGCCCAGATCGCCACGATCGCCGCGAACTCCGATACCACGATCGGCGACCAGATCGCCGAGGCGATGGACAAGGTCGGCAAGGATGGCGTCATCACGGTCGAGGAATCGAAGACGACCGCGACGACGCTGGATGTGGTCGAGGGCATGCAGTTCGACCAGGGCTATCTCTCCCCCTACTTCGTCACCGACGCGGAGCGCATGGAGGTCGTGCTTGAAGAACCTTATATCCTCATCAATGAAAAGAAGATCTCCGCGGTGAAGGACCTGCTTCCGATCCTTGAAGCGACCGCGAAGACCGGCAAACCCCTCCTCATCATCGCCGAAGAAGTTGACGGCGAAGCGCTCGCGACCCTCGTGGTCAACAAGATCCGCGGGACGCTTACGGTCTGCGCCGTGAAGGCCCCCGGCTACGGCGACCGCCGCAAGGCAATGCTCGAGGATATCGCGATCCTCACGGGCGGACGGGCGATCACCGAGGACCTCGGTATCAAGCTCGAGAACGTCGGCGTGAAGGAACTCGGCCGTGCGAAACGCGTCACCGTGGACAAAGAGAACACCACGATCATCGAAGGTGCCGGCAAGAGCGCGGACATCGCGGGCCGCATCGGCCAGATTCGCAAACAGATCGAGGAAACGGACTCCGATTACGACCGGGAGAAGCTCCAGGAGCGCCTCGCGAAACTCGCGGGCGGCGTGGCAGTCATCCATGTCGGAGCCGCGACCGAAACCGAAATGAAGGAAAAGAAAGCGCGCGTCGAGGATTCCCTGCACGCGACCCGCGCGGCCGTGGAAGAAGGCATCGTCCCCGGCGGCGGCGTGGCGCTCTTGCGCGCCAAAACCGTTCTCGACACCCTGAAACTCAAGGGCGATGAGGCGATCGGCGCCGATATCATCCGCCGCTCGCTCGAGGAACCCCTCCGCCAGCTCGCGCACAACGCGGGTGACGAAGGGTCGGTCGTCGTTCAGCGCGTCGCGGACGAAAAAGGCAGCACGGGCTACAACGCCGCGACCGGTGAGTTCGAGGACCTCGTCGAGGCCGGCATCATCGACCCGAAGAAGGTCACCCGCAGCGCGCTCCAGAACGCCTCAAGCGTCGCGGGACTCCTTCTCACCACCGAAACCCTGATCACCGATCTCCCCGAAGAGGAAAAGATGCCCCCGATGCCCGGTGGCGGCATGGGCGGGATGGGTGGAATGGGCGGCATGGGCGGGATGGACTATTAACCTCCCCAACCCGCGCGGTTAAAAACTCAACCGCGCGGGTTGACTCTGGTTCTTAACCACATCAATCATAAGGAGATCAGACAATGAAAGTAAAGCCGTTAGCAGATCGCGTTCTCGTGGAAATCCTCGAAGCCGAGGAAAAGACCAAGGGCGGTATTATCCTCCCGGACACGGCAAAGGAGGAAAAGACCGAAGGGAAGGTCATCGCCGTCGGCGCCGGAAAAATGCTCGAATCCGGCAAGATCCAGCCCGTCGAAGTGAAGAAGGGCGACCGCGTCCTTTTCGGGAAATATTCCGGCGACGATATCATCATCGACGGCACGAAACACAAAATCCTGAAAGAAAGCGAGATCCTCGCGGTTTACGAGGGTGACAAGTAAAATTCCAAATCCGAATATCGAATGCCGGACCGAGGGTTTGTCCGGGATCAGGTCTTCAGGTATTGTTTCGTCATTCGGATTTAGAAATTGGGCAGTCTAAAAAAGGAGTCAATCTATGGCAGCTAAATCACTTTCCTATTCCGAAGAAGCGCGTCAGAAGATCAAGCGTGGCATCGACATTCTCGCAAGGGCCGTCGCCGTCACTCTCGGTCCGCGCGGCCGGAACGTCGTCATTGACCGCAAGTTCGGCGCCCCGCTCGTCACAAAGGACGGCGTCACGGTCGCCAAGGAGATAGACCTGAAGGACCCGTACGAGAATATGGGATGCCAGATGGTCCGCGAGGTCGCCGAAAAGACCTCCGATCTCGCCGGCGACGGAACGACGACCGCGACGGTACTCGCCCAGGCCATCGTGACTGAGGGCCTGAAGAACGTCACGGCCGGCGCGAACCCGATGGCTCTCAAGCGCGGCATCGACAAAGCCACCGAGAAGATCGTCGAATCCGTGAAGAAGCTCTCCAAGACCGTCAAGGGCAAGGAAGACGTCAAAGCCGTCGGCACGATCAGCGCCAACAATGACGCTTCGATCGGTGAGATTCTCGCCGACGCGATCGAGAAGGTCGGCAAGGACGGCGTCATCACGGTCGAAGAGGCAAAAGGCATGAAGACCGAACTTGAGATCGTCGAAGGCATGCAGTTCGACCGCGGTTATTCGTCCCCGTATTTCGCGACGGACACCGAGCGGATGGAGGTCGTCCTGAAGGAGCCATACATCCTTCTTTATGAAAAGAAGATCGCCTCCGTCAAGGACCTCGTGCCGATGCTCGAGAAGGTCGCGCGTCTCGGCAAACCGCTTCTCATCATCTCCGAGGACATCGAGGGTGAGGCGCTCGCGACACTCGTGGTCAACAAGCTCCGCGGCGTGCTCCAGATCGCGGCCGTCAAGGCACCCGGTTTCGGCGACCGCCGCAAGGCGATGATGGAGGATATCGCGATCCTGACCAAGGGGAAATTCATCTCCGAGGATCTCGGCGTAAAGCTCGAGAGCGTGGAGCTCGATATGCTCGGCACCGCGAAACGGGTCGTGATCGATAAGGACGACACCACGATCGTCGGTGGCGCAGGTTCCGACAAGGACATCAAGGCCCGCTGCGAACAGATCAAGGTCCAGATCGAGAAATCCGATTCGGACTACGACAAGGAGAAGCTCCTGGAACGCATCGCGAAACTTTCCGGCGGTGTCGCCGTCGTGAAGGTCGGCGCGGCCACCGAGGTTGAGATGAAAGAGACCAAGGCCCGCGTTGAGGACGCTCATCACGCCACCCGCGCGGCGCTCCAGGAAGGGATCGTCCCCGGCGGCGGCGTCGCGCTGCTCCGCGCCATCGAATCGCTCGACACCCTCAAGCTGAAAGGCGACGAGGCAACGGGCGTGCAGATCGTGCGGCGCGCGATCGAGGAACCGGCCCGCAAGATCGCTTCTAACGCCGGTTTTGACGGCTCGGTTGTCGTGAAGAAGATTCTCGAGGGCAAGAACGGTTTCGGCTTCAACGCCCAGACCGGCAAGTTCTCGGATCTTCTTGAGGACGCGGTCATCGACCCGGCCAAGGTCGTTCGCGTCGCGATCGAGAACGCGACCTCGATCGCCGGTCTCATTCTCACGACCGAATGCGTGGTCGCGGAGAAACCCAGGGAAAAGAAAGAGGACGAGAAAAAACCGGCCTCGAACTATTCCGGCAGCATCCGGTAAGCGGTTCAAAAAACCCCGTTCCCGCGCAAGCGGGAGCGGGGTTTTTTTATGCCTTTTTCCGGAAACTTGAGACCAGCGAATCGATCGTGCCGACCGGACAAAGATAACGGCACCAGAATTTCGGCACAAAGAACGCCGCGACAACACATGCGACCGCGAACAAGGCCGTTACCTTGAGAAAATCGTAACGCCCCACATCGAAAAAATTCAACCACGGCCACCGGAAAAGCGTCGCGAGATAAAACCCGAGCGCCGCAAAGAGCGCGGCATACGCCGTCCCGGCGAACCACGCGGAAAACCGCCAATGCCGCCGCGTGATCCTGGACAACGCCTCCTGGAAAGTGCCGAACGGGCAGAGCAAATCGCACCACGACCTCCCGGCAAGATTCAGCAGCAGGAAACCGTTGAACAGGAACACCCTTGAGATCCCCCACGGGCACGGATGAGGACACGCGCGGCAAAAAACGTAGGGGACCTTGAAATAACACCTGAGAAGAACCAGAAAGGCCGATTGACCCCGAAGGTATCCCGAAAAACGGTCAAGGAACTACAGGTAGAGGCAACCGAGCGAGGCTTCAAGAAAGGGTATGGCGCGTACGCAACACAGCAGTCCTTTGAACAAAAAGGCGAACAGGAAAAGGAGTAAATTACGTAACGCTGGCTATCAGCGAAGTGCTATAATCAATACATTATAATCATAGGAGAGGAGCAACACACATGGCGACACAATCGAGATTGTTACAGTACACAGACAAAATTTGCCGAGATGAATCTGGCATAATACAGAATGGGGACAAACTCTTCCCTAAGATGATTCTCCGTTTTAATAACGGGCTGTTGCACGGAGAAGGTGAACCGGCGGCGGAATACCTGGATGGACATCATGAGTGGTGGAAGAATGGAAAACTGCACCGCGACGATGGCCCGGCTGTGTATACGATTGTCGAAGACGAAGACGGAAACACGTATGAAGAGTGGTGGAAAGAAGGCGAACACCTGCTTTCCTTGTAATCATACTCGAACACTCTCTGATAATTCAGAGGGTGTTTTTTTATATAAATAGATAGATAAAAAAAGCGATCACACTTCTTATCAATCAGGTGAACCAATGGCAAAGAAAAACCCTTCCGAGTTTATTCGCGGGAAACCGACGAGTGGAAATCGTGAGCAATTATTTGCAGCGATAAACAAGCTATGTGCATTTGTTCTGATCTTTCTGGGGCTATGGGTCAGTACGCAGTATTTTGCATCGTTACTCGGATATGACCCTGCGTATATCGGCTACCCGCTATATATCCTCCGGCACGAAAAACTTCCATCAGGATCATATCCGGTGTATGCTCCCTGGCAGTATGTGCAATGGGTGCTGAAATATATCAATACCAAAAA
>MWBI01000163.1 GCA_002068945.1 Candidatus Omnitrophica bacterium ADurb.Bin314 | reverse complement strand
GTCGGGGTGAGAGGATTTGAACCTCCGACTTCTTGCTCCCAAAGCAAGCGCTCTAGCCACCTGAGCTACACCCCGGTGAACCTTGTAATCTTTTCAACAGACAACGGAGACTGCCATGATTGCCTTAAATACTTCTCAATGGAAATCATGGCACCCCGATATGTTCCGATTATAACGACTTGTGACGCTTTCAGCTACAGCGCCATTTCCACTTTGTGCCGTTGTTGCGCCCTTCGTAAACAGGACAGCGGCTGGTATTCGCAAACGATTAAAAGATCGACCGTTCCTTGTAGACGCTCAGAACGAGGCCGAGCGCGATGCAGTTCATGACAAACGAGGAACCGCCGTAGCTGACAAGCGGGAGCGGCACCCCCGCGATCGGCATGAGGCCGATGGTCATCCCGACATTAATCAGCACATGGGCCACGAGCAGGGCGAGCACGCCGCCCGAAAGGAGCTTGGCCTTGATATCGGTCGTGTGCTGCATAATCAGGAAGATCGAATGGAAGAGGTAGGCGTAAAGGCAGAGGACCAGCATGCTCCCGATGAAACCGAGCTCCTCCCCGATCACGCAAAAAATAAAGTCCGTGTGGTGCTCGGGCACGAAATGAAGCTGCGTCTGTGTGCCTGCCAGGTATCCTTTCCCGAAAAGACCGCCGGAGCCGACAGCGATTTTGGACTGCACCGCGGTGTATCCGGATCCGAGCGGATCGAGATTGGGATTCAGGAAGACGAGGATGCGCTTCCGCTGGTACTCCTTGAGCATCTCCCAGGCGAGCGGCGCGGCGACAAGGACTCCCGCGAGCGCGATGATGAGATACCGCCAGCGGATCCCCCACAAGAAGAGGATAGTCAGGACCATCGGCACAAAGAGAAGCGCGCTGCCGAGGTCGGGCTGTTTCGCGACCAGGATCCAGGGTACCGCCACGATCGCGAGCGCGCCGAGAACGATCTTCAGCTGGCCCTGGACGGGATTGTGGCTCCCGAGGTAATTGACAAGCGCGAGCAGCGTGCCGAGCTTCGCGAATTCCGACGGCTGAATCACAAAAGGTCCGAGCGTCAGCCATCGCTGCGCGCCCAGGCGCGTCGAGCCGACGAAATAGACCAGGATCAGCAGAAGGATGCTAAAACCGTAGAAAAGGTACGCGACACTGATGAACGGGCGGTAACCGAGATACGGCACCGCGATCATGACGGCCAGCCCGATGGCGATCCAGAAGATCTGTTTGACCTCATATTGCCCGGGATCACGGAACGAGGCGCTGTAGATGAAAAAGAGCCCGAGCGCGGCCAAACCTATGACCGCGAGGATCAAAGGCAGATGAAGGTCTTTAAACAGCTTTTGGAGCATCGACACCCTTCCAGACCTCGAGAATCTGTTTGACGATCCTCGCGCTCGTGATACCGCCGGAACCGCCGTGCTCGACGAAAACGACGAAGGCGATCTTCGGATTCTTGTAGGGAAAGAACCCCGTCATCCAGCTATGGGCCTTCTGGGGAGCCTGCGCCGTCCCGGTCTTGGCAGCCAGTTTGTCAAAATCAACGCGCGCGAGCTGCCCCGTCCCGTAGTCGGATTCCACGACCTGCAGCATCGCCCGTTTGATCACATTCAGGTTCTCTTCCCGGATCGCGACGCGCAACGGTTCCCCGGCGGCCGCGTCGTTCTGCGTCAGATGCGGATCGACGAATTTCCCGTTCTTGGCGATGATCGCGGTCAGTCGCAGGATCTCGAGCGGCGTGACCAGGACATAGCCCTGACCGATCGCCATGTTGAGCGTCTCCCCCTGATACCATGGCTGTTTGAACCGCGAGCGCTTCCAGGCGGCGTCCGGAATCAGTCCCGGCGTCAGGCGACTGATTTCAAGTCTCATCGGCTCACCAAGACCGAGCTCGTGCGCGTATTTCGCGATATCATCCGGAGAGAGTTTCGTGGAGAGGTTGTAGAAGTAAACATTGCACGAACGTTCGATGGCCTCATAGAGATTGATGCTGCGGTGCCCTCCCTCGAACCAGCACTTGGCCACGCGTCCGGATTTGCCGAGTTTGAACTTCCCGTTGCAGTAGAAACGGGTCTGCGGCGTGATCTTCCCGAGCTCGAGCGCGGCAAGCGCCGTCACGAGCTTAAAGACCGATCCCGGGGGATAGGCCGCCCCGATCGAACGGTCCAGCATGGGGCTATTGATATCCTTGAGGACGGACAGACGGCGGCCGCTCGCGGAAGGGCTTACGAAAATATTCGGATCATACGCGGGCGAACTCGCCATCGCGAGAAGCCCTTCGGTCTCGAGGTCCATGACGGCAACGCTCGCATGCTGTCCCTTGATCAGATCCATGATCTTTTTCTGGAAATCCAGATCGAGGGTCAGCCTCAGATCGGCACCCGGTTCGGGCGGCCGCCGGGAAAGCACCTGCACCACTTTTCCGCGGGCATCCACCTCGAGTTGCTCTCCCCCCCTCCAGCCGCGGAGGCTGTCATCAAAGAATTTCTCGATCCCCGCACGTCCGATCATCGAGTTAATGCCGAACCGGTCGCGATCGAGGCGATCATATTCGGCCATGTTGATCGCGCCGATATAGCCGATCACATGGGACGCCGTCTCCCCGTAAGGATAATACCGGACACCGTCGACACGGATCGCGACGCCCGGAAGTTCGGGCTTGCGCTCCTCGATCAGGATCGCGAGTGATTTCGCCACGTCCTTTTTGATCACCGCGGGAGCGAACGGATATTCCCGGCCGGCGCTCATCTGGTGGCGAACCTCTTTTTCTTTCATGCCCAGGAGCTTTGCGAGGCGCGGGTAGACCTCGGGCGTCACATCCTCCGGAAAAGCGACCACGTCATAGGCCGCGCGATTCGTCGCGAGCAATCGTCCCGCGCGGTCGAAGACGCGCCCCCGGGACGCTTCCATCGGGATCAGACGAATATGGTTGCGGGTGCTCAGTCCCCGGTAATAACTGCCCTGAAGCACCTGGACATGAAAGAGACTGACGGCCAGGATCGCAAGCACCGCGAACACCGCTATCTGGAGGAAATGCAGGCGCGGGAATTTCATCATCGGAAAAGCTCGTATTGTCTTGTCAGCGAACGGCGGCCGAGCCAGAAACCGGCCAGTATATCGAACACCGGGAGAAGAAGCGCGGTGTAGAGCGCCATGAGGAATATCACGCCCAGATGGACCGGAACAAACCCATGGATCCGGCCGACGAAGATCTCCAGGACAAGTTTGGAGGCCTCACAGAGAAGGACAAACAGGAACGTGAGAAGGAAATAGATTCCCGGGAACTCGCGCTCGATCCGCTGGACGGTCTGGTCCAGCAGGAACGCGACCGCCACGAGGATCCCGGTCTGGAACCCGAGAGGCCCGCCGCTCATGAGGTCCTTGAGCAGCCCCGCCCAGAACGCCACGGGGATGGTCTTCCTGGCCTCCCACTCGAAAGAAACGTAGCAGATCCAGATGTAAAGGAACGAGGGGCAGGCGTTCCCGATGCGGAAGGCCGGCATGACGCTGTGGTCCAGGATCGCGAGAAAAAGGAAAAAGAAAGCTATTTTGAAGGTTGCGAGACGAGACACAGGACCTCCTCAAGCTTGGAAAACGGCGCAGACGGGCGGACGGTCGCGAGCAGATGCAGGCCATCGGGATCCTTTTCCACGGATTCGATCTTGCCGATCCGGATGCCTTTCGGAAAGATACTTTCGATCCCGGAGGTGATTACCTCTTCCCCGATAGCGATCTCGGCATCAAGGGCGAGGTATTTCATCCGGAGCAGTCCCGTGCCTGTCCCCGTCACAACCCCCTGGACCCGCCCCGTGCCCGTTAGCGCGCTCACGCGGCAATCGGGATCCGGCAGAAGGATCGCGCGCGATGTCAGCGGGCCGGCCTCCAGGACGCGGCCGGCCAGCCCTTCGGGAGCGACGAGCGTCATGTCGGCCTTGATTCCCCGCTTGGCGCCTTTATCGAGCAGCACCACGCTCCTCCACGGCGTACTGCCTTCGCCGATGAGACGGACTCCGATGGTCTTGCAAGGGATCGTGAGCGAAAAATTGAGGAGTTTTTTCAGCCGCTGGTTCTCGCGATCAAGCTCATCATAGCCGAGCAATTTACTTTCAAGCTCGAGGATTCGGGTCTGATATTCACGTTCACGCGCGACAGCATTCCAGAATTTCCCGAAATTAAAACGGAGGCCGGTGGCCATATCACGGATCCCGGAACCGGCGGCGAGGAACGGTTTGGAGATGGAATCGAAAAGGTTATGGACCCCGCGATTGAGACCGGGGAACTGGAAGGAAATAATGAGGATGACAATGGCAGCCACGAACCAACCCAACGAACGCCAGAAGCGCATTGAAACAAATCTCCCGGGAATGAGAGGCCGAAACTAAAAAGTTATGAACGAAGGACGAAACAGAGGGAGACCGTTCGGCGAGACCCGAAAAAGCCTTGAGACCGACCCGCGTGTCAGCCGCGCAGGGTGCGGAGTGGCCGACCGATCAGTATTCCCGGCTCGCACTGCTGTTGACCGACAACCGCTTCAGGAGACTGAAGTCGCTCAGATAGCGCCCCGTACCAAGCGCTACCGCGGTCAGGGGATCATCCGCAATATGAACGGGAAGACCCGTTTCTTCACTGATCAGTTTATCAAGGCCCCGGAGAAGCGAGCCGCCCCCAGCCAGAATCAGGCCCCGGTCGATCAGATCCGCGGAAAGTTCCGGCGGCGTGCGTTCCAGGGCGATCCGGACAGCTTCAAGGATCGAGGAAAGCGGTTCGGAAAGCGCCTCACGGACTTCTTCGCTCGTGATACTGATCGTTTTCGGAAGACCCGCGAGAATATCGCGGCCTTTTACATCCAGCATCGTCTCTTCTTCAAGCGGATACGCGGACCCGATCCGGATCTTGATCTCTTCTGCGGTCCGTTCACCGATCATGAGATTATAGGCTTTTTTCAGATGATTGATGATCGAGTCATCGAACTCGTCGCCGCCGATCCGGATACTTTTCGCGAACACGATCCCGGAAAGCGAGATCACGGCGATCTCGGTTGTGCCGCCGCCGATATCGATGATCATGTTGCCGGCCGGCTCATGGATCGGAAGACCGACGCCGATGGCGGCCGCGATGGGTTCTTCGACGAGGAAAACGGGCATCCGCGCGCCGGCGCGTTCGGCGGAATCCTTCACGGCACGCTTTTCGACTTCCGTGATACCGCTCGGAACGGCCACAATAACACGGGGACCGACGGGGCTGTGACGGCGGTGGACCTTGCGGATAAAATACCGGAGCATCGCTTCGGTGATGTCGAAATCGGCGATCACGCCGTCCTTCATCGGGCGAATGGCGGTGATATTGCCCGGCGTGCGGCCAAGCATGCGTTTGGCGTCTTCGCCGACGGCGAGAACCTGGTGGGTCGCCCGCTCGACCGCAACGACGGAAGGTTCGCAAAGGACCACGCCCTGCCCCTTGACATAAACGAGCGTATTGGCGGTGCCGAGATCAATGCCGATGTCTGAAGAAAAGAACCCTAAGAGTCTGTCCAGCAATAACATGTGAGCGCCTGTTTCCTTCGTTTGAGGGACCAAGTTTTACAGGGAGGTAGTATATGTCAAAGCCGTCAGCCGTGTCAAACCAAAACCCGTTCAGCGCGGCTTGAAAACAGAATAAAAATGGCGTTCGAAATCCGGGTACGACGTCGCGATACAATCAGTGCCGTTCACAACGATCGGAGCGTTCGAAGCAAGGCTCGCGATGGCCAGACTCATCGCGGTCCGGTGATCCGCAAAGCTGTCGATCGCCCCCCCTCTGAGCGCTTCGACGCCCCGGATGAAACACCCATCCGGAAGCTCCTCGATCGAGGCCCCGACGGCCTTCAGATTCCGGACCATGGACCGGATCCGGTCCGTTTCCTTGACGCGCAGCTCTTCGGCGCCGGAAACGAGGCTCTCGCCTTCGGCAAGAGACATCGCAACCATCAGCACGGGAAGTTCATCCACAAGCGACGGGATTTCCGAACGGCCCACCCCGGTCCCCCTGAGCCGCGCCCCCCTGACGCGGATTTCGCCCAAAGGCTCCGGAACTTCCTGCGTAACGCGGACCTCGATCCCGGCGCCCATCCGCTTCAACACATCGAGGATCCCCGTGCGCGTGGGATTGAGCCCGACATCCCTGACAAGGATTTCTGAACCGGGAACCATCGCCGCCCCCGCGAGAAAGAACGCCGCCGAGGAAATATCGCCGGGAATCTTCGCGCGAAACGGCCGGAGGTTGTCCGTGCGTCCGATCGTGAGGAGACCGCCCTCTCGCGTGAAGTTCGCGCCCGCGGCTTTCAAAAAACGTTCCGTGTGGTCTCGCGACGCGATCGTTTCGCGAATAACCGTCGGGCCATCGGCATACATCCCGGCGAAGAGCAGTGCGGATTTGACCTGGGCGCTCGACAACCTGTTATCAAAATCGATCCCCCGGAGATTACCCCCGCGGATCGTGAGAGGAGCGAAATTCGCGTTATCCTTCCCCTTGATCTGCGCGCCCATCCGTTTGAGCGGATCGGTCACACGACGCATCGGCCGCAACGAAAGCGACGGGTCCCCCGAAAGGGTCGTTTCAAATTCTTGTCCGGCAAGAATCCCCAGAAGCAGGCGGATCGATGTCCCCGAATTGCCGAGATAAATCTCCCCGGCCGGGGCCTTCAAGCCGCGGACCCCGTTCCCGCGAACCGTGATGACGCCGCTGCCGGGAACGTGATCGATAGAGATCCCCATCATCCGGAGGGCTTCGAGCGTGCGCAGGCAGTCTTCACCTTCCAGGAAATTTTCATAGCGGCTTTCACCGTCGGAAAGGGAGCCGAAAAGCAGGGCTCGGTGGGATACGGACTTGTCGCCGGGCGGCATCACGGTCCCCGAAAACTTCCCGGGGCCGTTAAAGGTGAGGAAGCTCATCGGAACGCGGGTTTAGCGGCGCGCCCAGACACGGACACGCGCGATCTCCTCGAGAATCTCGTCTTCCTTGGCCAGAATCTCTTTCTGCTGCTTCTCAAGGGAGGCAATGCGTTCCTTGATCTCCTTGAACTCGTTCATGAACCGATCCGTCCACGGGACATCCTCCGCGAAAGCGATCGCGGACACGCCGAGCGAGTGGATCGCCGTGACAATCACGGCGTATTTGATACAGGTCAGGATCTTCTTCATCATAAGGTCATGCCTTCTTCCGGGGTTTACGACGCAACTGAATTCTGAGACTGTCCAGTTCTTTGAGAATCTGCTCCTGTCTGGCAAGAATCCCGGCCCGCTGATTCTCGGCAACGATCAGCCGGGACTTGACCTGATCGAACTCCTGGAAAAACCGGTCGGTCCAGGGCGTCTCTGCGGCCATCGCGACGGGACAAACCACCACGCCGGAGAACACCAGCATCACGGGAAAAAGGCTCTTAAAACTTCCGGACCTCATCGCCTTCGGCCACCTGGTTCTGGGCATTTTCATTGAGGATCGTGGCCGCCGCGAACTTGTCATAAAGTTTTTCGATCTGCAGGGTCGCGCTGGGCACTCCACCCTTCACAACCTTCAGCTGGTCTCCCATCTTGAGACCGTCCTTGAGCCCCATGTTCACGACGACGAAATTAAACTTCCGGTTCACGGTCAGGATACGCGTTCCCCTGGAGAGATCCACGGGGGCCGAAGCCGGCACGGAGGAAACCGCGGGGGCCGACGAGATTCCGACCGAAGGCGTTACGGCCGCGGGCGCCGCCACAACGGAAGAGGTGCTCCCCCCCGCAGCCTCGGGAGAACTGAAGACGAGTCCGCCATGCGTCGTTCCCGTACCGGGCGCGGTCATCCCTGAAAGCGTCGCCTTCACATCGGACGGCGTGACCTTGCAGGCCTTCATGGCCTCCTCGGCCTGACGCTGGAGTTCGGTGATCCTTTTTTCCATCGCGGCGAGTTTTTCTTCTTTTTCACGCAGTTGTTCTTCGAGCGTGACTTTCGCGTCCGCGATTTGCGAACTCTGTTTTTTCAGCTGGCTCACCTGGGATTCGAAGGTCTGGGCCTTGCGCTGGTACTCCTCGCTCTCGGCCTCGAATTGTTCCTTGGCGGCCTTGATCTGCTCTTTTTCGGACTGGAGCGTCAGGACCCTCTCCTTGGACGCGTCATATTTTTCTTCGAGGTCCAGGCGAGCGCTCCGCTCGGCGCCCAGGTTCTGATAGAGGAAATAGGCGCCGCCGGCAGCGGCAAGAGAAAGGATAAATGCCAGGATGATACCGATTTTTGATCCCATTGAACTTTTCCCCTCTGCGTTGACCCAGCCCGCCGCGCGGCCACCGTCGACTACCGGTCGAATGTCAGCCGGTCAAATGCGGGACATCTTTACTTCAGACTTGAGGTATTGCTTCCCTCGAAGAACACCCGGAAGAGAGGGCCCGCCGTTTGATCGGACACCGCCCTCTCTTCCGGACCTGACCTGCTCGCGTAACGCGCATCCCGTCAAGATCACGGGACACGTCCGGAGAACGGATGAAACCTTACGAGAGGTGCTTGCTGACGAGCTTCGTCATCTCGAACATATTAACGACTGATTTGCCACCGAACACGGCTTTAAGATTCGCGTCCGCATTGATATTGCGCTTGTTCTTCGAATCCTGAAGGCCGTTTTTCTTGATATAGGCCCACAGTCCCTTCACAACCTCGCTGCGCGGCATCGGCCCTTTACCGACAATTACCGCGAGTTCGGAACTGATGTTCATAGGCTTCATGAACGCTGCGTTTGCTTTCGCCATTGTGCTTCTCCTCATGGTTAAAAGGCCGCCGGACCCCTACGACTCCCGCGAACCTGACTGTTGGTTATCATACAATAGACTTAGGCTCTCTACAATAAGAGCTTTACTATAGGGAATTATTTCGGCTTCGCCAAGAGAAACTTCAATTCTTTCATGAAGGCGCTGACGTCCTGGAAATCGCGATAGACACTCGCAAACCGGACGTACGCCACCTGATCGACCCTGGCGAGCTTCTGCATCACGAATTCCCCGATCACCCGCGACGGAATCTCCTTCTCGTATTTCTCGCGGATCACGGTTTCGAGGTCGTCCGCGATCGCGTCCTGCACCGCGAGCGGCACCGGACGCTTTTCGCACGCCTTGTAGATCCCGGAAAGGACCTTCTGACGGTCATAGGCCTCGCGGCGCTGGTCTTTTTTCACGATGAACATCGGGATCTCCTCGACCCGCTCATACGTCGTAAAGCGTTTGCCGCAGGCCGTGCATTCGCGGCGTCGGCGGATCACTTCCCCCTCGTTCGCCGAGCGTGAATCAACGACCTTGTCGGAATCCTGTTTGCAGAAAGGGCAGCGCATCCGTTACCTCTTGAGCCCCGGGTAAAGCGGGAACTGTTTCGTCAGCGCCTCCACGCGCGCGCGCACCGCCGCCAGTTTCCCCTCGTCCCCCTGGCCTTGCATAGCCTCGGTGATCAACTCCGCGATCAGTTCCATTTCGCGTTCTTTCATCCCGCGCGTCGTCACGGCCGGCGTCCCGAGCCTCACGCCCGAACCCTTGAACGGCGATTCCTTGTCGAACGGGATCGTGTTCTTGTTGCAGGTGATCTTCACCTTGTCGAGCGCCTCCTGGACCTGCTTGCCGTTGAAACCTTTCACGGTCACGTCCACGAGCATGAGGTGATTGTCCGTGCCGCCCGAAACGATGCGCCATCCGCGGCGGCCCATCGCATCGGCAAGCACCCTCGCGTTCTTCACGACTTGGCCGGAATACTCCCTGAATTCGGGGCTCATCGCCTCCTTGAACGCGACCGCTTTCGCCGCGATCACATGCATGAGAGGTCCGCCCTGGATGCCCGGGAAAACCGCCGAGTCGATCGCCTTCGCATATTTTTCCCGGCAGAGGATCAGACCCGCGCGCGGCCCGCGAAGGGTCTTATGGGTCGTCGTTGTCACGATGTCCGCGTACGGGACCGGGCTCGGATGGTGGCCGGTCGCGACAAGGCCCGCGAAATGGGCCATATCAACCATCAGGAGCGCCCCGACGCTGTCCGCGATCTTTTTCCCGCGCTCGAAATCGATCACCCGCGGGTACGCCGAGGCCCCGAGCAGGATCAGCTTCGGCTTGTGCGCGAGCGCGAGCTTCTCGAGCGCGTCATAATCGATCCGCTCATCCTTCTCGCTCACACCGTACGGGATGATCGTGTAGAGCTTTCCCGAATAATTCATCGGATGCCCGTGAGAAAGATGCCCGCCGTGCGCCAGGTTCATGCCAAGGATCTTCGAGCCCGGTTCGAGGAGCGCCATGAAGACGGCGATGTTTGCCGATGTCCCGCTGTGCGGCTGGACGTTCGCGTGCTCCGCGCCGAAAAGCTGCTTCGCGCGGTCGATCGCGAGCTTTTCGACGACATCCGCGTTCTCGCAGCCGCCGTACCAGCGCTTTCCGGGATACCCTTCCGCGTACTTGTTCGTCAGGACGGAACCCATCGCCTCGAGCACGGCAAGCGACGTAAAGTTCTCGCTCGCGATCAACTCGACATTCTCGTCCTGGCGACGGACCTCCGCGCATATCGCACGGAAGATGTCCGGATCGTTCTTGCGGAGATTCTCGTAATCAGTGATGTTGCTGTTCGTAAGACCTAATTTTTCCAACACGGATTTCATGACGCCCCCTATCGAATGATGTATTGAGCCAAGCATCCACTAAAGGAAAAAGCAGCTCCTGCGGCAGGAACCCCGCGCCCAGGATCAGCATGTTCGAATCGTTGTGCGCGCGGGAAAGACGGGCCTGCTCGATATTCTGCGCGAGCGCCGCGCGAACGCCGAGCACCTTGTTCGCGGCGATCGCGCTCCCGATGCCGGTGTAGCAGATTCCGATCGCGCGAAGGCACTCCTTCTTCGAGACCATCTCCGCGGCCTTGAACATGAAATCGGGGTAATCGCAGGAATCCTCCGAATTCGTCCCGCAGTCGACGACATTAAAGTTCTTCTTCTGGAGGTGGCTAATCAGCGCGTTCTTCATTTGAAGTCCGCGGTGGTCGCACGCGATGGCAATCTTGGGTCTCATCATGATAAGGTCGGCCCTTTCAGGGAAGCAGGATGATCTCGTTCATGTTCGTTTTCATTTTTCTTTCGAGCTCGAGGATCGTTTTTTCATAAATGTCGATCCCGAGACCGATCGGGTCCCCGACGTCCAGGTTCCGGATCTTCGCGCGGGACCCCGGGAGCAGTTCCTCGATTGAATCCGCATGGCACGCCGACATCACAAGGATCAGGTCCGCGCACCAGATATCGTGGACCCGGCACAACCGGCTCTTGTGACGACTGAGGTCGACGCCGCGATTCTTCATCACGAATTCGGCTTCGCTCGCGGCCGGCAGGCCCTCGCGGGCGTTGGTGCCGCAGGAGGAAACCTCAATCAGATCGGCCAGCCCCCGGCGCTCCAGTTCGTCCTTCAACCACCCTTCTCCCATCGGGGAGCGGCAGGAATTCCCGGTGCAGACAACGATGATCTTTTTTTTCGGATAACACCCCGCCTTCACCATCGCCACGGCCTTCTCGACCTCGGAGGCACACGCGCCCTTCCTGAGAATCACGGGTTCCTCCCCGCTCAGGTCGAGCACGGTCGATTCATGGGCGAACTCCGTTTTTCCCGAGTCGATCAGACAATCGATCACGTTCCCGAACTGTTCAAAGACCTGCTGGGCCGTGTACGGCGACGGCATCCCGCTTTTGTTACCGCTCGTCGCGACGAACGGCTCGCCGGCCTCGCAGATCAGACGCCTTGCCACCTTGTTCTTCGGGAACCGGACACCGACCGTCCCGCCTTTCGTTCCGTTCAGAATCAGCGTGACAGGTCCCGGCCAGAAATTCCTTATAAAAAAGCGCACCGCCGGCGTCTGAACGACTCCGATCCTGTCGATCATGTCCCAGTCGCCGATATGGAGTGAGAAAGGCTTTTGTTCCCCGCGCCCCTTGATGTCGCGCAGCCGCTGATCGATACCCGGCGCCGACCGGACGCCGCCGATACCGTAGACCGTCTCGGTCGGGAACCCCACGATCTTGCCCTCACGACAGGTCCTGACAGCTTCCTTCAGCCTGGCGTTATCCGGATCCCGGTGATCCAGTTTTATGATTATGGAGGTCGCTTTCATCGCTCGTGTTTTCCGTGTCAGGTCTCTTTTAATTTATTCTGGAGTTTCTGGTTCTTTTCCCGGCAGGCCTCAGCCATCTTTTTTTTATAGGCACCCAGCTTCCCCGCGACCCCGGCGTCAGAAAGTCCGAGGATCTGCGCCGCCAGCAGCGCCGCGTTCCGGGCGCCCGGCTTCCCGACCGCCACCGTCGCCACCGGGATTCCCGCGGGCATCTGAACGGTCGCGAGCAAGGCGTCCATCCCGTTCAGGTCCGTCGCCGCGAGCGGGACCCCGATCACGGGCAACACCGTGTTGGCGGCCACGGCACCCGCGAGGTGCGCCGCGCCTCCCGCGCCCGCGATAATGACCTTGATGCCGTTTGCCGCGGCCGAGGCCGCGAATTCCGCGACAAGCTCCGGTGTCCGGTGAGCGGACATGACCTGCATGCTGAACGGAATCCCGAACTCCTTCAGGACTGACGCGCACTCCTGCATCACGTCGAGATCCGAATCGCTTCCCATTACGATCGACACGATTTCTTTCGTCATTTGAGCACCTCAATGGCCCTGCGGCCGATGTCCCGGCGGAAGAATCCGCCTTCGAAATGGATCTGGTGGATCGCCTGGTATGCCGTTTCGCAGGCCGCGCGGAGACTGTCGCCGAGCGCCGTGACGGCCAGCACGCGCCCGCCCGCCGTGACAACTTCCTTTTTCTCGTTGAACGCCGTGCCCGCATGGAACACGACCACGTCCGGGACCGCCTCCGCGGCCGGCAGGCCCCGGATCGGGAAACCTTTTTGACAGGCCCCGGGATAACCGCCGGACGCCATCACGACCGTAATGCAGGACTTCTCATGCCATTGGAGCGACCGGTGGCGGAGCTTCCCGCCCGCGATCTCCATCATGACGGGCAGAAGGTCGGTCTTGAGACGAGGCAGGATCACCTCCGTCTCGGGGTCGCCGAACCGGCAGTTGTATTCGAGGACATACGGACCGTCCTTCGTCATCATGAGCCCGGCATAGAGAACCCCGCGGTACGGCGTCCCTTCCTTGCGGAGACCGTCGATGATGGGCCGCACCGTCTTGTCGATAATGGTTCCGATCGAGGCCTCGTCGAATTGCGCGCTCGGGGAATACGCTCCCATGCCGCCCGTGTTGGGACCGCGGTCATGTTCATAGGCACGCTTGTGGTCCCGCGCGCTCGCGAGCGGCAGAATTGTCTCGCCGTCGGTCAGCACGAGGATCGAAAGCTCCTCGCCTTCGAGTTTCTGTTCGATCACGACCTTGTCACCCGCGGCCCCGAAGACCTTTTTCTCCATGATCCCGGAAAGCGCCGCCACGGCCTGCTCGGAAGTGTCGCACATCACAACACCTTTGCCCGCCGCCAGTCCGTCCGCCTTGATTACGACCGGCATTTCGGTCTCGACCGCGTAGTGCATCGCCTCTTTGGCGTGCGTGAACACCTCATAAGCCGCGGTCGGGACCCCGAAGCGGTTCATGACATCCTTCGAGAACGATTTGCTGCCCTCGAGCATCGCCATCTTCGCGGAAGGTCCGAAGACTTTCAGGCCCCTGGCGTGGAATTTGTCATAAATCCCCGCCACGAGCGGCAACTCGGGACCCACGACCGTCAGATCGATTTTATTATCAACCGCGAATTTCAGGAGCCCGTCCAGATCATCGGAGGAGACATTGACGCATTCGGCGTGCTTCGCGATCCCCGCGTTCCCGGGCGCGCAGTAGAGCTTCGCCAGTTTCGGGCTCTGCGCGATCTTCCACGCAAGCGCGTGCTCGCGGCCGCCGCCACCCACCAGCAGCACTTTCAGCTTATCCGCACCGCCTTCCGGTCTTTTGTTTTCTGGCATCATGTCCGGTCTCTCGCTCGCGCGGCCCAGCTCACACGGCCGCGGCATTGGATCATTCAGGGAAATTCAAACCACTTCTACTTTATGGCCTTTGACGATCTTTCCGATCGGCCATGACTTCAGCCTGAACGTTTTGAGAAGCGCCTGGGCCTTCGTCACGTCCCGCGTCCCGAGGATCAGGGTCATCCCGATCCCCATATTGAACGTCTTGAACATATCAAAGTCGGAAATATTTCCGGCCTTCTGCGCCCTGCGGAAAATAAACGGTATCTCCCAGGCATGGGAATCGATCAGGGCCGTGAGCCCCTTCGGCATCACCCGCGGCAGGTTGTCGTAGAAAGCGCCGCCCGTGATATTGACGATCCCCTTGAGACGCACCTTCTCGAGGACCTTCAGGACCGGCTTCACATAAATGATCGTGGGCGTCAGGAGTTCGCGGCCGATCATTCCTTTCAACTCCTTTTCGGAAAAGACGCGCCGAACGAGCGAATAACCGTTCGAATGGAACCCCGATGACTGGATTCCGAGCACGATGTCTCCTTCGCGGATCGCGGCGCCTGAAACAATTTTCTTGCGGTCAACCGCGCCGACGGAGAACCCGGCGATGTCGTACTGCGCCGACTGGCCCGCGCGCCGGTCCCCGTAGAAACCGGGCATGATCGCCGTTTCGCCGCCCACGAGGGCGCATCCCGCCTGCCGGCATCCGTCCGTAACGCCTTTAAGGACCTCGCCGACGGTGCGCGGCTCGAACTTCCCGGTCGCGTAATAATCGAGGAAAAAAAGCGGTTTCGCGCCGCAGCAGATGAGGTCGTTGACGCACATCGCGACAAGGTCGATCCCGATCGTGTCGTGTTTCCCGATCAGCCGCGCAAGCTCAAGCTTCGTGCCGACACCGTCGGTCGACGCCACGAGAAGCGGATCCCTGATCCCGGATTTCTTCAGGTCAAAAAGGGACGCGAAACCGAGCGTGTTCCCCATCACACCGCTCACGTGCGTGGAACGGATCAGACCGGCGATCTTTCGATTGTAGGCCGCGTCACCCTTCAGGTGCGGCACACCGGCTCTTTCATAAGTCCATCGTTTATGCGCCACGGCATTTCACCTTTTTGTTTTCGGGTTTCAGTTTGTCCTGCTCGTCAAAAACGGGGGTCGGGTACTTCCCCGAAAAACAGGCCGTGCAGAAATGGGAGGGCGGCTGTGTGGTCGCCGCGAGCATGCCCTCGAGGCTCAGGTAGCCGAGGCTGTCAACCTCAAGGAACTTCCTGATCATGGACGCGGATTGATTCGCCGCGATCAGTTCCTTCTTCGACGGGAAATCGATCCCGTAATAGCACGGCGAAACATGCGGAGGGCAGCTGATCCTCATATGAATCTCTTTCGCCCCGGCGCCGCGCAGGAGTTTGACGCGGTTCTTCGCCGTGTTGCCGCGAACGATCGAGTCGTCCACCACGACGACCCGCTTTCCCTCCACCATTTCCCGGATCGGGTTCAGCTTGATCTTGACCTTGATCGAACGGCCGGCCTCCGTGGGACTGATGAAGGTCCGTCCGATGTAATGGTTCCGGATGAACCCGAACGAAAGCGGAATCCCGGATTCCCTCGAAAACCCCAGCGCCGCGAAGGTGCCGGAATCGGGCACCGGGATCACGATGTCGGCTTTCGCGGGATGTTCTTTCGCGAGCTGGTGGCCCAACCGTTCGCGGACCAGACCGACATTGTCGTGGAAGATCCGGGAGTCGGGACGCGCGAAATAGACATGCTCAAAGATGCACTGCGAAATCTGGTGGCCCATGCCCTCCATCCCCTTGTGCGGGAAATGGCTGCGAACCCCCTTCCTGTCGATCACGACCACTTCGCCCGGTTCGACCTCACGGATGAACTTCGCTTCGATCAGGTCGAACGCGCAGGTTTCGGAGGCCAGTACGTAACTGTCCCCGAGCTTGCCGAGGCAGAGCGGCCGGAGCCCGTGCGGGTCCCGCACACCGTAGAGCTGCTCTTCGGTCAGGATCACGAGGCTGTAGGCGCCGACCACGCGCTTCACGCTTTCCACAATCCCTTCCTCGTGGGACCGGTAGGCCGGTTTCGCGATCAGATGGACAAAAATCTCGGAGTCCATCATGCTCCCGAAGATCGAACCGTACGCCTCAAGCTGCGCGCGGAGAATCTGCGCGTTCACGAGGTTACCGTTGTGACCGATCGCGATCTGGCCGCGCGAATATTCGACCTTGTACGGCTGGGTGTCCGTGAGGATCGAGGATCCGGCCGTGGAATAACGGACATGGCCGATCGCGTGGTTTCCCGGAAGCCGGTCGAACGATCCATCGTTGAAGACCTCCCCGACCAGCCCCTGCCCTTTGATGAGGTGGAGCTCGTCGCCGTCGGAGGAACAGATGCCGGCCGCCTCCTCGCCGCGGTGCTGCAGGGCAAACAGACCGAGCTGGGTGATGCGGGCCGCCTGCGGATGATTATAGATTCCGAAAACGCCGCAGTGGTGGGGAATGTTTTCGCCTCCCATTATTTCCTTTCCATGACCGACGGGATCACGTTGTCGAAGACCGGTCTCAGTTCGGCAACCGGCAGGCGGACCTTGTCGCCGATCGCGTGAATGCCGGCTTCCGCCTGCTTCCGGTCCGCCGATTCGAGCTGCATTTCAAAATACTTCCCGGTCCGGAGCGACTTCGCCTCCCTGAATCCCATCGTCTCGAGCGCGTGAAGCGTCGTCTGCTCCTGCGGGTCCAGCACCGATTTTTTCAGACCTGGATGAGTCCCGGCCTTGAACTTCATGAACGCAACCTTTCCCTTCTTTAAATTAAATATCGCGAATGTCCCTGCCCGTCAGTCGTTTAAAAATCTCGCAATAGGCCGCGGTGGTTTTTTCGATGATGTCGGGCGGAAGTTCGGGTCCGGGCGGCCGTTTGTCCCACGCCAGCGTTTCCAGATAGTTCCGAACTATCTGTTTGTCGTAGCTCGGCTGGTCGTGCCCCGTCTCGTACCTGTCGGCGGGCCAGAAGCGCGAGCTGTCGGGCGTCAGGATTTCGTCGATCAGCATGACCTTCCCGTCGTGGATTCCGAACTCGAATTTCGTGTCGGCAATGATAATCCCCTTCGACGCGGCGAACGCCTGTCCCTTCCTGTAGAGCTCGATCGTGAGGTCGCGCACCCGCATCGCGACATCTTTGCCCACAATGCGGATCGCCTCGCCGAGATCGATATTGATGTCATGGCCCGCCTTGGCCTTCGTCGACGGCGTGAAGATCGGCTCCGGGAATTTTTCGCACTGTTTCATGCCGGGCAGAAGCTTGTGGCCGCAGACCATACCGGTCCGCTGATAATCCTTCCAGCCGGAACCCGTGATGTAACCGCGCACGACGCATTCGATTTCGAGCGGCCGGGCTTTTTTGACGAGCATCGAACGCCCTTCGATTTCATGGCGGAAATCCTTCACCACGTTCTCCGGAAGGCCCATCTCGTCGACATCCGCGGTGATGAGGTGCTGCGGGATGATATCCCTGAAATGGTCGAGCCAGAAAAGCGTGATGTTATTGAGGACCTTGCCCTTGAGCGGGATCGGGTTCGGCATCACGACATCGAACGCGCTCAGGCGGTCGGTCGTAACGATGAGGAGTTTGTCGCTGCCGATGCTGTAGATGTCACGGACTTTGCCGACCGCGAAACGCGTCAGCGGCAGATGAGTTTCCAGGATCGCTTCGCCCTTCACTTCGCTCACCACACTCTCCCCCCTCCTCTACCCGTTATGCGTCCGGAGCGCGGGCTTCATGGCTTCTTGCCCGGCATGGATGCCTTCCCCATGGCTCCGAACCCCGGAATCAGGATTCCGAACTACTTGTTTTTCAAAATACCCGCCCGCTTCAGGATCGCCGGCACATTCCGCAGGTGACGGTCGTAGCTGAACGCCTCCCGGACCTCTGCGGGCGAAAGATGTTCGAGGATCCCCTTGTCGCTCAGCGCGACGTCCCGGAGATTCGCCGATTCATCCTCCCAGATCCGTTTCGCGGCGGCCTGGACAAGCTTGTAGGCATCCTCGCGCGTGAGCCCCTTTTCGACGAGCTTGAGGAGCAGCCCCTGGGAAAAGACCATGCCACGGCTCGCTTCCATGTTCCTGAGCATGCGGTCTTTATTGACCTGGAGGTTCTCGATCACGTTTTGCATGAGCCCCAGCATGTAGTCGAGGAGGATCGTGCTGTCCGGGAAAATGACGCGCTCGACGGACGAGTGCGTGATGTCACGCTCATGCCAGAGCGCGATATTCTCGAGCGCCGCGAGCGCGTTCCCGCGGAGGATACGCGCGAGGCCCGCGATGCGTTCGCAGGTGATGGGGTTGCGCTTGTGGGGCATTGCCGAAGACCCCTTCTGTCCTTTCGCGAAATACTCCTGCACCTCGTAGCATTCGGTCTTCTGGAGCCCGCGGATCTCGGTCGCGAGCTTTTCGAGCGACCCGCCGATCACGGCGATCACGGTCATGTACTCGGCGTGGCGGTCGCGCTGAAGAATCTGCGTCGACACGGGCGCCGGGTTGAGCTTGAGCTTTTTGCAGACATAATTCTCGACCTTCGGGGCCACGTTCGCAAACGTACCGACCGCGCCCGAGATCTTCCCGAAGCGGATGTTCTCCGTCGCGCGCTCGAAGCGCTCGAGGTTCCGTTTGAACTCGGCATGAAAAAGGGCCATCTTGAGGCCAAAGGTCACGGGCTCGGCGTGCACGCCGTGCGAGCGACCGACCATGAGGGTGTTCGCGTGCGCCCTGGCCCGGACGGCGAGGATATCGATCAGCTTCCTGAGTTCCCGGTTCAGAACCCTGGAGGCGTCCACGAGCTGGAGCGCAAGTCCCGTGTCGAGGATATCGGAGGAGGTCAGACCGAAATGGACATAGCGCCCGGCGGGGCCGACATGCTCCGCGACGTTCGTGAGGAACGCGATCACGTCATGGTTCGTGATCTTCTCGATCTCCTTCACGCGCGCGACGTCAAATTTCGCCCTGGGGCGTACCTTGGCGGGAATCTCTTTGGGGATGTAACCGTAGCGGGCAAGGCCATCGAGTGCCGCAAGCTCCACCTCCAGCCATTTTTGAAGTTTATTCTCTTCGGTCCAGACCTTGGCCATTTCGGGCCGGGTGTAGCGCGGAATCACAAAAAACCTCACTATAATTGGTGGCGCTAACGGGATTTAAACCCGTGTTTTTGCCTTGAGAGGGCAACGTCCTAGATCGGGCTAGACGATAGCGCCGCGAAAACCATACCGGATTATTCAACAGACACCGCAAAATCGCACCGAGCAAAATACACGATGCCCCAGACTTGCCTGATTGTTCAGCGAAAAACAGGTCATGGGAGGAAAAACACCAAAGGCGGCGGCATTCTACCGATGGCATCCACCCTTGTCAATCGAACGAACCGTTAATACCGGTCGTTCTTGATATCGTTGACATTCCGCTCGAGCAGTTCGACGCGCTTCGCGAGGAAACGATTCTCCTGCTCCAGCATCTGGATGCGCCGCAGGGCATCCGAAAGACGGTCCTGTGTCAGGTCCTTCTGGATCGTCGTGTAATCATCGGACGCCGGGACGCCGGACGCCGCCTGGACCGTGTCAGCCGCGACGGCCGCGGGGAGCAACGCCAGAACCATCAAGGCGCACACCCCGGTCACCTTCCCAAGTGCCTTTATTCCGTCAGAGACAGAAAACGCTTCCGACGAAGCGTTTCCGCAATCGTGATTGTCCATGAAATATCCTTCCTTTCATGCCTTGGCGCGAATCAAAAAGCCGCCCGTTTTGAACCGGTCTCCAGCGTGCTCCACAGGGCGGCAGTATACCATATCTTGTATGAACGCCAAAAGCGAAACCTGGCCGTTTCCGCGCGAAAAAGATAAGGAGAAACCCGGTCTCCAACCTACGAGGTTGGATAGGTTCGCGGATTAATCAGCCGCGCGGGTGGAACTTCGCGTGAATGGATTTCAGGCGGTTGCCGGAAACGTGGGTATAGATCTGGGTCGTGGCGATATTCGAATGGCCGAGAAGTTCCTGCACGACGCGGAGGTCCGCGCCCCGTTCGAGGAGATGCGTCGCGAACGAATGCCGGAAGGTATGCGGTTTGATGGGCTTCGCGATCCCGGCGCGCATCGCGTAGCGTTTAATCATCTGCCAGACATACTGACGTGTCAGCCCCGAGCCGTTCCGTCCGAGGAAGAAATGATCCGTCCGCGCCTTGATCTTTGAACGCACGCGCGCGAGGTAGGCTCGGCAGGCGTCGACCGCGACGCTGCCGAGCGGGACGATCCGTTCCTTGTTCCCTTTCCCGCGGCACTTGATGAAATGATTGTCCAGGTAAACGTTCCCGGCGCTGAGGCCCGTCACTTCGGAAACGCGCATGCCGGTCGCGTACAGGCATTCGAGAAGCGCCCGGTCGCGAATCCCGGCCGGTGTCTTCGGGTCCGGTGCCTTCAGGATCGCGTCCATCTCCTGCACGGTGAGGAACTGCGGCAGTTTCTTCCATTGTCTGGAAGACTCGAGCACGCTCGTCACATCCTCTTTCACGTACTTCTCGTGCGCGAGGAAACGGTGAAAAAGCTTGACCGAGACGAGCGCCCTCGCGACAGACGGGACCTCAAGCCCGCGGCGGCCCTCGGCGGCGAGGAACTTCAGGATATGCGCGCGGGTTATTCCCTCCCAGTCCGGCATCTTTTCCCGGCGGAGGAATCCCGTGTAATGATCGAGGTCGCGGCGGTAGGCGTCGAGCGTGTTCTGCGAGAGGCCTTTTTCGACGGCAAGGTAGTTCAGGAACTCCCCGATGAGGAAATGATTCCGGTCCCCGGGTTTTTTTTCGATCGCGGTTTGGGTATCCATCAAAAAAATTATCGGCCACCGGAGCCAAACCCTAGAGCGCCGCCATCCCGGAAAAACGGGGTCAGACCCCGTTTTTCAGCAGGACCCCGGCCATCATTTTCTGTTTTATTCGCTCACTTTCACGGCGAGCCCTTTTTCAATGAGCCAGCCGTTCAGGAACTTGTCTTCGCCGCTCTCGGCGTCGGCCGCAAAAACATCGGCCAGGTAGCGGTCGTATTTGTCGGACCTCATGGTCTTGATCGAGATTCGCGTGCCGGGCGGGAGAAGTTTTTCGACGAACCGCTTCGCCTCCGCGCCGTCCTTCGTCCCGATCTCGGGGGTATCAATGCCCCTCAAACGAAGGGTCTGCGTCGTCGTGATCCCGAACCCGAGGTCGACCACCGCCTCGAGCGTGTCGCCGTCCAGAACGCGGAACACGTTGGCGTTGTACGTGTAGAGAAGCGTCGCGATGTTCGAGACCCGGGACTCGGGCACCACCTGGACCTCTTCGCCGTAGAAGGCGACAATATCCCCCTCCCTGAATCCGCTCAGGTCGTCCCCCAGGACCTCGGCAAGCCTGAAATAATTGGAAAATCCGAGGTCGAGAGCGAGTTCGTCCTTGTAGGGACCTGCCTTGGCGCGAATGATTCTGTAAGTTCCCGGTTGTCCGATGTCGAGAGGTTCCAGCGTCTTCGCGACGGCCGCCGGGGCCGGAGTCTGCTCTCCGCCCTCCGGTTTTTCTTTTGCCGTGACCGCTCGGATCTCCTCACGCAGGCGGTCCCGTGACCAGTTTTCCTTCTCCGCTTTGGCGGCAAGCGACTCGCGCTCCCCGGCGTCATTGACCGAGAGCAATTCCCGGTATTCCGACCAGGTCAATTTACCCGCATGCGGGCAAATCGGATAAGCTCTGGCGAATTGAAGCATATACCGGAGTTCGGTGCCGCTCATGGCAAGGTCCCCCGCGAGCCTGGACAGGACCTGCTTTCCGTATTCCGCCCGCTCCTGATGCTGAAGCACGTGTCGATCGATCAGCCTTCCGATCTCCCACGACTCGCGCACCCGCTCCTGTTCGACGGCCCGCGCGGCCCGCATCTCGCTTTCAAACCGGGCCCTGCGGATCGCGGTCACGAGTTCCCCGTACGTCGCGACCTTCATTTCAGACACGGTCTCCGGACCGGCCTCTGTCCCGGCCGAGGCTTTCCTGACGGTCTTCGCCTCCGCTTGTCCTGTGCGCCCGCCGGCTGTCCGGAGGGAGCTTGTCTGCGGCGAGCGGGTCGAATCCGTCGACGGGGCCGCAAAACTCACCGGCACGCACAAGGAAAGCAGAATGAACGCGACACTCAACGTTTGAAATCTCCGGTTTTTTTCCATAAAGTCAGCCCCCGCCTTGATTGTTATCGGATTGTTATCGAAGTCTGTTACTGGATAAAACGACACCACAAATCCCCGTTCCTTTTCCCGCGACCAATCCAACCTACCAATCCAACCTACGAGGTTGGATATGGTTGGATGGTTTGGTTATTGGAGGCCGGTCCGGGCGAGTTCCGAGAGGAATTGCTGCTCGTCCCAGACGGGGATGCCGAGTTCGGCGGCCTTTTTCAGTTTACTGCCGGCGCCGGGCCCCGCAACGACAAGGTCTGTCTTTTTGCTCACCGAACCCGAAGGGTGCGCGCCGAGCTTGCGAAGCAGCGCCTCGGCCCCGGAGCGTTCCATCTTCTCGAGCGTGCCGGTCAGCACGACGGTCTTTCCCTTGAAGGAATTGTCCCCTGCCGCCTTCTCGACAATGTCCGTCCGGACGCCCGCAGCCTTCATCTTTTTGATCAGTTTCGCGGTCGACGCCTGGCGGAAAAAGCGGACAATCGAGGCCGCGGTGACGGGCCCGACCTCGCGGATGCCTTCCAGGTCTCCGGCGGTCGCGGCCGCGAGCGCGTCAAGAGTACCGAACCGGTCCGCGAGGATGAAGGCCGTGTGCACGCCGACATCGGGGATGCCGAGACCGAAGATCAGGTTCGCGAGCGGCCGCGTCCGGCTCTGTTCGATCCCTTCCGTGAGATTGTTGGCGGACTTCTCCCCCATACGCTCGAGCGCTTCAAGGTCAGTCGTTTTCAGCGTGTAGAGGTCCGCGAGGTCCTTCACGAACCCTTTCTCGACGAGCTGGTCGATGATCGAGACGCCGAGGTTTTCGATATCCATGGCCTCGCGCCCCGCGTAGTGTTTGAGCGCGGCCTTGAGCTTCGCGGGACAGAGCGGGTTGCGACAGCGGACAGCGACCTCGCCGGCCGTCTTTCCCGCGTCCTCGCCGCAGACGGGACAGGTCTTCGGGAAATCGAACGCCTTCGCGCCCGCCGGCCGCATCGAAACGTCCACCGAAATGACCTGGGGGATGATCTCGCCGCTTTTTTCGATGAAAACCGTGTCGCCGATCCGCGCGTCAAGACGTTTGATCTCATCCCGGTTGTGCAGACTCGCGCGTGACACCGTGGTGCCGGCGAGCTGGACGGGCTCGAGAACCGCGACCGGAGTAAGCACACCCGTGCGTCCGACCTGGACCCTGATATCAAGAAGCTTCGTCCGGGCCCGCTCCGCGGCGTACTTGTAAGCGATCATCCACCGCGGCGACCTGGATGTGAATCCGAGCGTCTTCTGGTCATCGACACGGTCGACCTTCACAACAACGCCGTCGATCTCGTACGGAAGCGCGACGCGCTTGGTTTCGATCGCGTCAATCACGCCAAAGACACCCGCGATGTCCCGGCATTTCCGCGCGTCCGGGATGGTCTTGAACCCCATCTCCTTCAAAAACGCCATAGCCTCGCTCTGGCTCGCGGGCGCGTCCCCCTCCCCCTCGTAGCGGGCCATGCCGTGGATAAAGGCGTCGAGTTTGCGCGCGCGGACGAGCTTCGGGTCGAGCAGTTTGAGGCTTCCCGCGCAGGCATTCCGGGGATTGGCGAAAAGCTCCTCGCCGTTTTTCTCCTTCCCGGCATTGATCTTCTCGAACTGTCCCTTCGGGATATAGGCCTCACCGCGTACCTCGAGGAGGTCCGGCACCTTGCCCCGGAAGGAACTTCCCTCGACGGGAATCCTGAGCGGAACGGAGCCGATCGTCTTCACGTTCTCCGTGATATCGTCGCCGCGTTTGCCGTCACCGCGCGTCGCGCCGAGCTTGAGGAACCCCTTCTCGTACACAAGCGTGATCGAGACACCGTCGATTTTCTCCTCCGCAAAATAGGCGTACTTCCCGGCGCCGAGCACCTTCGCGACGCGGTCGTCGAAATCGGCGAGCTCCTCCCTGGAATAAGTGTTGTCGAGCGAGAGCATCGGCACCGCGTGGGCCACGGACCGGAAGGACTCAAGCGGCGCGCCGCCGACACGCTGCGAGGGGGAATCGGGAGTGAGGAGTTCCGGGAACGCCCGCTCGAGATCCGCGAGCTCCCGCATCCTTTTGTCGTATTCGAAATCCGGGATCTCGGGACGCGCGTCGAGGTAGTAGAGCCGGTTGTGGCGCTCGAGGTCTTTTCTCAATGCTTCGATCTGCTTTTTAGCTTCCCGCAATTTCATAATCTTTCCTGTCCGGAGTACGATGCACGGGGTCCGGAGTAAGGAGCACGATCTTTGACCTCCGCACTCCGGTCCCCGCGCCTGTTTAAAGCAGGCGGTCCGCGAACACCCGCGACAGTCCTTCGGCGCGAATTTTTCGGGCGGCTTTCTTATTATCATAAGGCAGCCGGACGATTTCAAATGTTAATTCCCCGGGATCGAAAATCCCGAACGAAAGCCTCGGGTCGCGGTCGCGGGGCTGGCCGACGCTGCCCGGATTGAGGAGGTAGCGGTCCCCTTTTTCAAGACGCAGGACACCCTCCCTGAAATAACCGCCCGCCCCGGGCTTCGCTTCCGAGAACCAGCACGGGATGTGACTGTGCCCGACGATCCCCACGTCCGTCCCGAGCGCCCGGAAACTCTTGTCGGCCGAGACGTCGTCCATGAGATATTCGAAATCCCCAGGCCGGTGTATGGTCCCGTGCGCGACCGTAAGCGGGCCCCGGACCCGGAGGTACGGAAGGCTCTCGATCTTTTTAACGAGTTCCGGGCGAAGCCTCTCCGCGGTCCAGTCAATCGCGACGCGGGACCAGTCGTTGAAGCTCCACCGTGTTTTTTCGTGAAAGACGGCCGCCTCGTGGTTCCCGAGCACGTGAAGCGAGGCATGCGCGAGCACCCACTCGAAACATTCGTTCGGGTTGGCGCCGTAACCGATCGAATCCCCAAGGCAGAGGATTGTCGTGAGATTGCGCGCCTCGAGATACGCTTTTATGGCCTCAAGCGCCTCCAGGTTCCCGTGGATATCGGCAAGAACAGCGTATTTCATCCGTACTCCCTATGAGCGCCGGGTGTCGCGCCAAACGAAACCCGAAACTTTTCCACCCCGGGTTCTTCGCCCCTGCGCCGCGTGTGTTTTTTACATAACGATTCCGAACCGTTTGTAGGTCCCGGCGGCGTCCGACCAGTGAGCCTCGACGTTTTCGATGTAATACTTCATACCCGACTCGCGGATCGCCGTCAGGAATTCGACAAGGACCGGCTCCTCGCCCTCCGCGACGACCTCGACGCGCCCGTCGTCAAGGTTCCGCACGAATCCCGTCACCGCGAACCGCCGCGCGACCCGCTCCGTCGTGAAGCGGAAACCCACGCCCTGCACCGTCCCGCTGAAGAATACCTGCATTCGTTTCATGGTTCAGAGGATGGGATCCGGAGCGCGGCACGAGAACCTGTCATGGGAATCATCATGCCCCGCATCCCGTGTCCCGGTTTTTTTAATTCGGGCGGCGGTTTCACATATCTCGCCGGCTTTTTTCACCGTCAGGTCATTGCGAGCCGCATGCGAAGTTCGCCTCAAGGATTCGGACGGATTCGCCCTCCGGCGGACCGGGTAACCGTTTCTGAGGGCATTCCGGATATGAAAGGCCGCGATGCCGAACGCGACCGAAACATTGAGCGAGTTCTTGAGACCCGCCATGCCGATCTCTATCGTCCGGTCGCAGAGCGGGAGAAGGCCGTCGGAGACGCCCTCGATCTCGTTACCGACCACGAGGCAGACGCGCTCCGAAGGCGTGAAGGCCTCATACGGAACACTCTGTTCCAGTTGTTCGAGAAGCACGATCTCATAGCCCTCCGCTTTCAGTTTTCCGAGAACAATCGCCGCTTCCCGCTCGTACGTCCACGGCACTTCCTTTTCGGCCCCGAGCGCGGTCTTCGTGATTTTCGTGTCGGGAGGATGTCCCGTGATGCCGCAGAGGTAGATTTTCTCGACTCCGGCGCCGTCCGCGGTGCGGAAGATGGAACCGACGTTATGAAGGCTCCGGATATTATTGAGAAGGACCGAGAACGGAAGCCGCGGCGCCTCGCGGTTCGTCCGCTGGCGGGCCAGCAGCTCCTCGTGGGTCAGCTTCCGCATGGCATTCGGGACGTCCCGTTCGGAGACTGACCGGCGGCCCTCGCCTTCTTGTCCCACGCGAGGTAACGGCGATAGCCGGAATGGTAAATCCATTCGGGAATCCGTTTGGCGAACCACATGAAAAGCCCCCACCACCCGGGAACGTACGCGATACGTTTTCCTTTCCGGATCGCCCGGTAAATATCGGCCGCGGCACGTTCCGCCGTCACGACACCGAAAAGCCCCTTGTTGCCGCGGATCATCGCGGTGTCCACGAACCCGGGCCGGATGTCGACGACCTTGATCCGCGTCCCGAAAAGTTTCTGGCGAAGCCCCTCCATGTAGTTAATCATGAACGCCTTCGAGGCGTTGTAGGCCGGCGAGCGCCCGCTCCCGCGATGGCCCGCGACCGACGAGATCCCGACGAGGGTGCCCGCGCCACTTTTGAGGAAATAGTTCACGGCCGTGTCCGCCATGACCATGAAGCCCAGGACGTTGACCTTCGCGGTCTCCTCCTCCTTCCTCCAGTCGAGCTCTTCGTTGCGGAAGAGGACGCCCGCGTTGACGACAAGGAGGTCCAGGCCATGCAGCTGCATGATGAGATTGTTGAGACTGTGGATCGCCTCGCGGGGGTCGCGGAGATCGATCTGGCGCGTGAAGCTCTCGCCCGCGAGTTCAGACTGGAGGGTCTTGAGTTTCTCAGGGTCGCGGCCGGTGAGACCGACCACGTACCCTTCCCCCGAAAGTCTGAGCGCCAGCGCGCGGCCGATCCCGCTGCTGGTCCCGATAATGATCGCCTTTTTCTTCTGTTGTTTCACCATATGACTGTCGGGTCCTTTTATAAAAAAGGCGTTGCCCCCGTCCTGGCGGGCAACGCCTTTTCGGTCTTCACGTCCGGATCAGAGAGCGCCCGCGGCCGTCCTTGTCGCTTTCGCGGCCTTCCCGGCTTCTTTCTGTTTTTTCCTGGCCTCTTTCTCGGCTTTCTTCCGGGCTTTCCTGGTTTCCTTGTCGGCCTTTTTCTGCGCCCTCTTCATTTCCTTGTCGGCCCCGGACTGCGTCTTCCCGGCCTCAAGATCGGCTTTTTCCCTGGCCTCCTTCGCGATCTCCCCGGCTTCGTCGGTCGTTTCCTTCATATTCCTTCCGGCTTTCCGGCCTTCCCGCTTCGCGAATCCGGGAGGCGTGCTTTCCCCCTGCCATCCGGTCTTTCTACCCTTGCTCCATCCCTTGTGGGTTGTCCCGCCTTCGTCTTCGGCATAGGCGACAACGCCGAGCGACGCGACGCACAGGACCAGAACGGCCAATCCGGCAATCTTGAAGAATTTCGTACGCATGGTGAGTTTCTCCTTGTTGGGGTTGTCAGACGGCCCCGCGCATTCTAAGGAACGCGTCAACCGAACGGTCATAGGTCCTCTCGGCCGACGCGGTAAAATAGCACGCGGGAAGTTCATTCCGCTCCCGGTGGTGGGCCAGGCATTCACAGCAAATGCCTTTCCGGGGGCACGGTTCATAAGTGCAGTTGCATCGTTTCCTGTTCGCTGAGACCTTGCAATCCATCCACGAACCTCTCGGGTTGAAGAACAGACACGGAATCCCGGTAATACGCTGCGGGATCTTTCGAATGCCGTGGATTATATCACGAAACTTTTCCGTTTCCACGCCCGAGCGTCGTCAAATCCTGGGGAGGCGGGCCTTGAGCTCGGCGAGGATTTGCAATCCAACCTCTCTGTCCCTGCGTCGATCGTCTTTTGCGGGCACCGGACCTGCGCTTCCGGGGGCCGGTCCGCCACCGGGCCAGACACTCTCCGTTCCATCGCCGGTCCTGACAAACCCCGACCGGGACCTTGAACCCGTTCTGCTAGATCACCCTTTCGATCCGTTCATACAAGTCCTTCAGACCGCAGGGCTTCGGGATTTCCGTCATAACTCCGACCTCCCCCGGTCAGGCGTATTTTTCAATGATATCGGCAAGCTCTTTGAGTCCGACGGGTTTGTGGAGGCACATGAGCGCCCCGTGTTTCATCGCGTCGGCGTCGATCTGGCTGTCGTTATACCCCGTGAGCATAATCGTCTTGATGCCGGGCTTTTGCGCCTTCACCTCGCGAAGAATCTCCATGCCCTTCATTCCCCCGAGCCGCATGTCCACAAAGGCGAGGTCGGGTTCCTTATCGAGAATCAGCCGGAGCCCTTCCCGCCCGTCCTCCGCCGTGTGGACTTCGTGCCCGAGCTCCGTGAAGGCGTCCCGCAACGTGCCGAGCATATCCGCTTCGTCGTCCACAAAAACGATCCTTGCCATGTCATCCTCCCGCGAGCGCCGGCAGGAAGACAGAGAAGACCGTCCCCTCGCCAGGCACCGATTCCAGCTGAATGTGTCCCTGATGCGCGTCGATCATTTTGCGGATAATGTAAAGCCCGAGCCCCGTTCCCTTCACCGCCGTCGCCTTCAGCGTAAAAAACGGCACAAACAGCTTCCCCTGCGTCTCCGCGTCCATGCCGATGCCGTTGTCACGCACGAGAATCCGCACATGCGGCTTCCCGTTCAGCTCCGCGTTCTCCGCCTCGAACCGGATACTTCCCTTCTCCCAACCCTCCGGTTTCGCGAGGGTCCCGAGCCGGAAGGCCTCCTCCTTCATCGCGATCGCATCCGCCGCGTTGTCGAGCAGGTTGAAGAGCACCTCCTCGATCTCGCTGAAGTTCCCCTTGATCCGCTTCAGGTCCGGCGCGGGACTCATCACGAAATCGATCTCGCGAAGGTCGTGCTTGCACTCCCACAAACGCACGCTGTTTTCCATCGCCTCCTTCACGTCCATCGCCTTCAGCTCCTTCGAGAGCCGGCTGAAATCAAGCAGCCGCTTCACGATCTCGCCGCCGTGCGCCGCGTTCTTCGAGATCTTCCGGCAGGTGTTAAGGAGCGACTCCGTGAGCTTCAGCGCCGCAGCCGGGTCGTTCGCCTCAAGATGTTTTCGGATCTTCGGGAGCTCGACCATCATCGCCGATTCCGCGCCGAGCTTGATCACGTTGAACCGGTTATTCATCTGGTGGCCGATCCCCGACGCCATCGTCCCGAGGTCCGCCATCTTCGCCGCCTGGAACAAATGCACCTGCTGGCTCTCGAACTCCGCGAGAAAAAAACAGTTCTCGATCGCGAGCGCCGCCTGGTTCGCGAGCGTCGCGAGGATATCGAGGTCGCCTTCCGTGTAAAGACGGTTCGAGCGTTTGCTACCGAGCGCCACGAACCCGAGCAGACGATCCCGTACGAAGCTCGGCACGACGAGCGCCGCCCCGAGAGATTCCATTTCACGGGCCGCCGCCGCGCCCAAAGCCGCGTTCGTG
>MWBI01000162.1 GCA_002068945.1 Candidatus Omnitrophica bacterium ADurb.Bin314 | reverse complement strand
CTCGTCAATCCTCTGCGCGATCAGATGGCTGAACGGCCAAAGGATATTCGCGTAATATTTGACGGTCTCTTCCATGAGGGTTTCCCGGGGAACCTCGTCATCAAAACGCTCGCTCGTGGCGTAATGCTGTCCGAAAGCGTCGTTCGAGAAGAGAATCTGGTCCCCGATCAGGTAGGTCATCATGCTGTCCGGCCAATGGATCATCGGGATCTCGATGAAAACCAGCGTCCGCTTGCCGAGGCTTAACTCGTCGCCGGTCTTGACGGGGGTGAAATCAAAATTCCGGTGATAGTACCGTTCGAGCCCTTGCCCCGCCCGCGCGCTTCCGTACATTTTTGCCTTGGGGCAGAACTTCAAAAGTCCGGGATAGGCGCCGGAGTGGTCCGGCTCGATGTGATTGGCGATGATCGTGTCGATCTTTTCCGGCGGAATCACGGTCCGGATCCGCTGGAGCATCTCATCCGCGAACGGGCCGTACACGGCATCGATCAGCGTGATCTTCTCGTCGATGATCAGATACGCATTGTAGGTCGTGCCGCGTTTCGTTGTGTAGGTGTGCCCGTGAAAATGCCGGGCGTTCCAGTCGATCGCGCCCACCCACCAGATATTCTCGGCTACCGGTACCGCTTTCATACGCCGGGCTCTCCCGCTTATTTCCTCTGACCGAGGATGCCGTCCAGGATCAGAAGGGAGTTGCCACTCTTCCCGCCGATCGCGAGCTTCTGGATGATATCGGCCACGCTGGCCTCTTCTTCGATCTGCTCCGTCACAAACCACTGGAGAAAGATCTCGGTCGCCGTATCCCCTTCCTTCTTGGCAAGGGTAACCAGGGCATGGATCGAAGCGGTCACTTCCTTTTCATGATCGAGTGTCTTGTCAAAAAGGCCCGCGACCGAAGTGAACTTCTGGTCCGGAGCCGCGATCGCCTTGAGGACAAGTTCGCCGCCCTGCTCGCTCAGATAGTTCATGAACTTCTCGGCGTGGCCGAGCTCTTCTTTCGCCTGGGCGCGAAACCAGTTGGCAATCCCCCCGAGACTCATCGAGTCGACATAGGCAGCCATTCCGACATAAAGATAAGCCGAGTAGATTTCCTTGTTAATCTGGTCGTTGATCGCCTTCGTTATTTTCCCGCTGATCATGATTAGCTCCCTTTCTTCTTTTTAGAGTTTTCGAACAGGACGTTGTTATCCATCACAGCCCCGGTATGGGCGCTCAACACGTGACGCGAATATCGCCCGAGCCATCCGCCAGTGACCCTGGGGCTGAACGGTTTCAGCTTCCGGAGGCGGGACTTGATCTCCCCGGCGGGGACAAGAAGTTCCAGCGTCCGTTTCACGGCGTCGATCTCGATCACATCCCCGTTCCGAATCACGGCGATCGGACCGCCCGCCGCCGCTTCCGGTGAAACGTGGCCGATGCAGAGTCCGCGCGTACCGCCCGAAAACCGGCCGTCCGTGATAAGCGCGGCGCGAATCCCGCGTCCCTTGATCGCGGACGTCGGAGAAAGCATTTCCATCATGCCGGGACCGCCTTTCGGACCTTCGTAGCGGATCACGACCACGTCGCCGTCGACCACTTTACCTTTCAGGATCGCGTCGAGCGCGAGATCCTGGGAATCGTAACATTTCGCGCGTCCCGTGAATTTCATCATATCCTTTTCAACGCCGGCCGTTTTCACGACGGCGCCCTGGGGAGCGATATTCCCGTAAAGGACCGCAAGCCCACCTTCCCGGGAAAACACCTTCTCCCCGGTCCGGATAACATCCCCGTCGGCGTCCGGGGCCTTTTCAACCATATCCCGCAGCGTGCCCGTGCAGGTTTTTAGATCGAGGGAAAGCGGGGCGCGTCCGTCCTCCGCGACCGCCTTGAGGATCGCCGCGATGCCCCCGACGCGATGAACATCCTCCATATGGACATCGGGGCGCGACGGCGACACCTTGCAAAGGTTCGGCGTTTTCCTGGCCAGCAGGTTGATACGTTCAAGCGGATAATCGATTCCGGCCTCGCAGGCGAGCGCAAGCGTGTGCAGAACCGTATTCGTCGAACCGCCCATCGCGAGGTCCAGGATGAACGCGTTATCGATCGATCGTTTCGTCACGATATCGCGCGGACGGATCTTCTTCTTGAGAAGCTCCTCCAGAACATCCGCGGCCTTTTCGACAAGCGCGACGCGTTCGGGATTGATGACCCACGAAAGCGCCTTCGTATCCGTCCATGCCGCCGCGGGTATCGTCCCGTTGCCCGGGAGTGCGAGGCCGATGGCCTCCGCGAGACAGTTCATGGAATTCGCCGTGAACATGCCCGCGCAGCTTCCGCAGGTACGGCACGCCGAATTCGCCATTTCGGCCAGCTGGTCGGACGATATCTTGCCCGCCGCCTCCTTGCCCACGCCTTCGAAAACCGTGATGAGATCGGACTTGTTGCGGCCCGCGAGCATCGGCCCGCCGCTCACATAAACCGAGGGGATATTGAGCCGGACCATCGAGTTCAGCATCGCAGGAATAATCTTGTCACAATTGCCGATCCCGATCCACGCGTCGCAGGGATGGGCCCCGATGATCGATTCGATCTGATCCGCGATCAGTTCCCGCGACGGAAGCGAATACTTCATGCCGAAATGCCCCATCGCGATCCCGTCACAGATGGCCGCGCCGATATTGGCGTACCAAACGTTGCACCCCTTTGCCTTGAGGGCATTGACGACCTTTTCGCCAAGGACATTCAGATGGACATGCCCGGGGATCTGTGTCGTGTAGGAATTGATGACCGTGACGAACGGACGCTTGCGATCGTGAACACTCGACAGCGTTCCCGTCGCAACCATCAGACCGGCGGCCGGCAGCATGGGATTACCTTCCGCCACGACGCGGCTCCCTTTTTTCCGGATCGCTTCAAACCCTTCATTGATCGCTTTGGGCATAAACAATTCCTTTCGAATTAATCAGCCGTTTTGGCCGGGTTTCCCGTATAAAGCAGCATGGCCTCCACAGCGGCTTTCGCCTTCACGCGGATATCTTCCGGGACACTGACGACATGCTGCATTTTTTTGAGCGAGTCGCGGACATCATGGGGGGAAATCATTTTCATCATGGGGCAGACCAGAAATTCGCTCGCAACGTGGAAGGTCTTTTCCGGATTGTCCTTCCGGAGACGATGCAAAAGTCCGATTTCGGTCCCGACGATAAATTCCGTCCCGGCGGGCTGTTGTTTCGCGTAGCGGATCATCGCCGACGTGCTGCCGATATAATCCGCCAGCTCGAGCGCCTGCGGACGGCATTCGGGGTGCATCATGAAGATCGCCTTCGGCCATTTCTTCCTGGCCTCTTCGACGGCCAGCGTTGAAAGGAGCGCGTGCGTCGGACAGCAGCCGTTCCAAAGGATCATGTCCCGTTTCGTTTTTTTCGCGGCGTAGTGACCGAGGTTATAGTCGGGTGCGAAAATGATCTGCCTCGAGGGATCGATCGCCTTGACGATATCCACGGCATTCGCGGACGTGCAACAGATATCACTCTCGGCCTTCACGGCCGCGGAGCTATTCACGTAAGTCACGACGAGAGCGCCCGGGTGTTTCTTTTTCATTTCCCGGATCTCTTCGGCCGACGCGTGATCGGCCAGCGTGCAGCCGGCCTCCGGAACAGGCAGGAGAACGGTCTTTCCGGGCGAAAGGATCGCGGCCGTCTCCCCCATGAACTTCACGCCGCAGAAGACGATGACACTCGCGGAGGTCTGCGCGGCGATGCGGCTGAGATCGAGGGAGTCCCCGGTGTAATCGGCCAGGTCCTGGATCTCGGACGGCTGATAATTATGCGCGATGATGACGGCATTCCGCTCGCGCTTCAGGGTCTCGATCTCCTGAAGAATCTCTTTCGGGGATTGTGTATTCTGGGATTGGCTCATTAATGGCTCCGAAGTCGGGATATCTTACGTTTTTTCCCTTCGTCTTGCAATGAACTCTCTTGCGGCCGCGCTTTCACGACACGGCGATCTCAGGCGCTCTCCTTGCCCCGCCGGCGCTCGGTCGATTCCCTGCAGAACGGCTCGCTTTTCTTCCGCTCCTCTTCATAAACGGTTTTGACGGGGATTCCCGCGCAGATCTCCCGGAAGATCTTCGTGATCCCCGCCATCTCTTCCGGCCCGAGCGGCTTCACCGGGCTGACGCGAAGAGGCGTGTTAACCTCGATCTCGTCGGGACCGATCGAAAGCGCTCTTTTCGCGATCCCGGCGGCCGCGTCCCGGTTCGGGCTGACGAACATGGCCTGGAGCACCATCCGTCCCTTGAATTTCTTTTTAAAAACGCGCAATCCGCCGCAGATCTCCTCGATCGTCAGCTTCGCCGCGGGATGATTCACGTCGCCGAACATGGTTTCGGTCGCGGCATCAAGTTTCGCGATCACGACATCCGCAAGCGCGAGGTCCTCCCGCACATCGGGCCGCCAGATCAGGGACGCGTTCGTAATCACGGCGATTCTTTCGGAGCGGATATTCCGGATTCCGCGGATCATTTCCCCCAGATTGGCCGCAAGCGTCGGTTCCCCGTTCCCCGCGAACGTGATCTGGTCGATCTCGACCGGCGGCACTCTCTGGAGTTCTCCGATCAGGGCCTCAGTCGGAACGAAAACACTCCGCTGATCCGTCAGGAGCACCGTTTTCCCCACCTGGCAATAGACACAGTCGAAAGAACAGGTCTTCTTCGCGGCCGAAACCGGATCGATCCCGAGGGAACGTCCGTACCGCCAGGAAGCGACCGGTCCGTAGATGTATTGATAACCCGGAAATCCCATGTTTTCTATATTCTCCCGGAGGAACAAGACCCCCGATGCCTGGTATCCGCATCGGGAATCTGAGATGTCGAACTTTTGTTATTGGAACACGGAACCCCCTTTTATTCAAACGGATTCCCGTTTCGGGACCGGGCTCCTGTCGTCCCCCTCCTGGCGGGCCTCTGCGGCCGCACCTTCAACGCGCACGAACCCCCTCCTTCGGCCTGATGCGCCGATGAGCAGTCAAAGAAGCGATATTGATGGCAGACAAGCGCCGCAGAACGTCTTTTTCGATCGCATCGATCTCGCGTTTCAATCTGCAGGTGGCGCGATTCGGGCAGACCTTCCTTTTGAAGATACATTCATTGAGCTCGACCGTCCCCTGGAAGATGCGTATGAGTTCGGTCAGCCTGATCTGTTCCGGATCCTTGGCCAACGTGAAACCTCCTCCCTGGCCTTTAAAGGACTGGAGGATGCCTTCCGCGCTGAGGGTCTGGAGCAGCTTCCGGAGGAACGGCCTCGGGATATGAAGAGCCGCCACCATTTCGGGGACGGAGACCGAATCCTTCTCCTGCTCCGCGATATAGCAGAGCGCGCGCAACGCATAATCCGTGTTCCGTGTGATCAGCTTCACTCCGTCAAGACTCCCCTTCTTCAAGAACTGACGTCGGGATGGGGCGAGCGAACCCGCGCGCTACGCTTGCGGACTTAATGATACCGTATTAGTATCATTCGTCAACAATAAAAATCCCGTCCCTCCCTTTCGGGGATCAGGCCGGGATTTTATTTTGAAGGGCCTCGTGAATGGCCTTGGCGGCTTTTTTCCCCGCACCCATGGCGAGGATCACGGTCGCGGCGCCGGTCACGATATCCCCGCCCGCGTAGACATTCTCCTTTGAGGTCTTCATCGTCGCTTCATCCACCACGATGCCGCCCCATTTCTGGACCTCAAGTCCCGGGGTGGTCTGACGGATGAGAGGGTTCGGCGTTCCGCCGATCGCCACGATCACGGTCTCGACCGGAAAAACAAAGTTGCTTTCTTTTTTCACGACCGGACGCCGGCGCCCCGATTCATCGGGCTCTCCGAGCTCCATTTCCACGCATTCCATCCCCGTCACCCAACCGTCCTTGCCGACGATTTTCACGGGGTTCGTAAGCAGTCTGAAAACAATCCCCTCTTCCTTCGCGTGGTGAATCTCCTCAAGCCGCGCCGGGAGTTCTTTTTCGCTGCGGCGGTAAACGATGTAGACCTCGTCCGCGCCGAGCCTTTTCGCGGTCCGGGCCGCGTACA
>MWBI01000161.1 GCA_002068945.1 Candidatus Omnitrophica bacterium ADurb.Bin314 | reverse complement strand
CAACCTTTTCGTGGCGGATATTGTGATCTCGGGAGGACGTCCGGCGGGGGACCAGGATGATTTCAAGCTGATAAGGGAACTTGTCACGGCCCTGCGGGAAAAAGGGATTAACGCCGACTGGGGCGCGAGCCGCCACGCGGTCGACAATGGTTACGCGCCGTACGCCCGCCAGATCGGGCAGACGGGGAAAACGATCCGGCCGAAGATTTATCTCGCGGTCGCAATCTCGGGGGCGATTCAGCACCTCGCGGGCATGAAGGAGTCGGGAAAGATCATCGCAATCAATCAGGACCCGAACGCCGCAATCTTCCGGCACGCCGATTTTGGCATCGTTCGCGATTACCGGGAGGTCCTTCCGGAGCTGATCGGGAAGGTCAAGGCCGGGTTCACGTTCAGTCTGACATCGTCCCAATAACCCGGTTCATCCTGTTCAACCCGCGCGGTCGAACAGGGGTGCCCGTCCGATAAGGACATGTTGTTTTTTTGTCATCGATGTCAGGGAGGCAATCCATGCTAAAGAAACTGATCGCAATATTGTTGGTTTCGACCGTTGCGACGCTTTCGAGCGGCGTGGCCCATGCGGCGTCCGGGCAGGATAAAGGCGAAACGAGCCTCACGCGTGGCGCGGCGTCCCTGCTGCTGCCGGGATGGGGGCAGTACCTGAACGGCGAAATGAAAACAAGGGGTGGCAAGATCAAGACCGGCACGATGATCGTGCTCGAGATCGGCGGCGCCCTCACCACGATCCTTGTCGGGACCCTTGTCGGCTATCCCGTGATCTGGGCCGGGATCGGTATTCTGATCTTCAACCACCTCTGGTCGGCGACGGACGCTTACGTGAAAGCGCCGGTCGGTCCGGAAATGGCGATGAAAGGTGAATCGCTCGAGCGGTAATCCCTTGCCGCACGGATCTGGTTTGAAAAAAAGCAGGCTGTTTCTCGCGGGCAGCCTGTTTTTTGTTTTTATGTTCTACGCCGGTTTTTCCGTTTTCTCATCCAAGTTGGAAGGCCGCTCCTTTCCCATGGTCCCGGGAGCTTCGACGACGTTTGGGATTCGACCCTGGAGGTCCTGAAGGCTGAAAAGATCAAGCTTGCGGTCGCAAACAAGGAACAGGAATATATCCAGACTGTGACCTTCCCGCTCTACAAGAAAGAATACAAGACATGGGCCAAGGCTCCGCCGTTCTCGTCCCAAGGGTTCTGCGCGCTCGATATCGGGATCGTCGAGAAGGATCCATCCTTCTCGATTGCGGGTGAGGACCGGGAAGGCCTCGTGGCCGAACGGGGTCTCCGGAACGGGGATGTCCTCATGAAGATCGACGGCACGCAGGTGATGCCCGCTAATCTTTTCAGTTTTTTCCCAGGGTCGAGGGGGAACGCAAACGCAGGATCACGGTCCTCCGCGGCGGGGAGGAGATCGATTTTTTCGTTTCGGTATTTTACTGGGCACCAATCTCGGCTATTATCGTGCCGTCCTTGCCCGGAAGCCGGGGGAGGCCCAGGTCTTCCGGATTGATCGTGGAGGCGAGGTCATGGGAAAATCGGTCACTCCGCCGGTTTTGGGGGAGAGCTGTTTCTTCCGGGAGGGAGATCGCATGATGAAAAACAAATGGTTTGCCGCTTTTCTTTCATTGGCCGCGCCGGGGGCCGGCCAGCTTTATCTCGGAGAGAAGGCCAAGGGGATCACGTTCCTCTGCATCACGGCCGGTCTGTGGTCCGCGATCGCGACCGGTCGTTCCTGGCTCAATCTCCTTTTTTTAGGACCGATCTGCCTTTTCGTGATGGTCCCGTCCTCGATCGACGCCTATCAGTCGGCCTCCGGGAAACCGAGGACCTTTACGGGAGACTCGGTTCTTTATGTGATTTTTATGCTGTTGACGGTCGGTCCCTTCGCGGTGCCGCTCCTTTGGCGAAGCCCGAAGTTCTCGAAGACCCTGAAAGTCCTCTGGACGGTCTTTGTGGTGCTGATGGCGTTCGTGATTATCTATGTCCTGAACCAGATCGCGTCGGTTATGGACGCTTACCTGAAACAGAATTCACTGGCTGTCAGTTTCTAGGGATTCTGCTAGAATGGCCGCGAGGAACGCCGTTCTTTTGATCCTTCTGGCAGCTGGTGATTGCCCGCGCGAACACCGGGTCTTGGAGGGGTGATGAAAAATCCAGCATATCGAGGTGTTGTCATGAATCCCAGAGATTTGATGATCGCTTTTTTGTTTTGCACCATGAGCCTGTTCTCCGCAGCGTGTTCCGCGGAATCCGATCCTTCCGCGGCGGCAGTCGAGGCCCCCGCGGCTTCCGACACGGCGGTCCGGGAAGAGCTGACCGGCGACTGGACCAGCGGCTGGTATTCCGGGGTGGACGGCTATGCCAGGGCCCTCGCAGAGTACGAGAAGACCAACCGTCCGATGGCGGTCTACGTTAACGTAACGTGGTGTCCTTACTGCCGGTCGTTCGAGAAGAATGTGCTTTCGGCCCCCCTGGTGCGCCGGTTCATGCGCGATGTCATCAAGGTCAATCTCGACCCTGAAAAGGGGGAACGCGAGAATGCGATCGCATTCCAGTACGGCGTTATGGGGTTTCCGTCCTTCTATGTGCACCCGCCGCAGCCGAGCGGGACAAGGCGTATCCCGACGGGCGTTTCTCCCGAACAATTCATCGAATATTTCAAAAAAACCCTGCAATAGGCAAGCTCGCGGCGTCTCCATGGTCCCGACAGCGCTTACGATCGCCGGGTCCGATCCTTCGGGCGGCGCCGGCCTCCAGGCTGATCTCAAGACTTTCCACCAGCGGAACGTGTACGGGATGGCGGTCGTGACCCTCCTCACCGTCCAGAACACCCGTCGCGTCCGGTCTGTCCATGTCCTGAAGCCATCCCTTGTTCTTGCCCAGCTCGACGCTGTTCTCGAGGATATCCGCCCCCATGCCGCCAAGACCGGGGCGCTCGGGAATGCGGCCGTGATTCGTTCGGTTGCGAAACGGGCGGTGAAATGCCGGTTCCCTCTCGTGATCGATCCCGTGATGGTGAGTAAGCACGGAGCGAGCCTGCTCGCACGCCCTGCGGTCAGGGCTCTCAAAGAACACCTGCTGCCCTTGGCCGCGCTCATCACGCCGAACATTCCGGAAGCGGAACTCCTGGCCGGGATGAAAATCCGGGATGTCCGGGACATGAAAAACGCCGCGGGGCGGATCCTCGCTCTTGGCGCGAAAGCCGTGCTGGTCAAGGGGGGACACCTCCGCGGCCGCGCCACGGATGTTTTCCGCGATACCGTGCGAACCGTGCTTCTCGACGCGGAGCGCATTCCCACGAGGCACACCCACGGAACGGGATGCACCTTTTCGGCGGCGATCACCGCAGAACTTGCCAAAGGCCGCGGTACACTTGCGGCGGTCCGGATCGCTAAAAAATTTATCACGGAAGCGATCCGCACGGCACCGGGCCTCGGCCGCGGTTCGGGTCCGGTCGGACATTTCGCGAAGATCTGAGCGATGTGCGCCCTCCTCCGCAAGAAGGCCAGGCTCCTTGTTTTCGGGGTCCTCGCCACTTTTTTTAGTTCGCCGGGGCAGGTATTCCTCATCTCCTTCTTCATCCCCCCGATGCGCGATGAGCTCGGGCTGAGCCAGACCGTGGTGTCGGGCCTTTTTTTTGTCAGCACCCTGACCTCGTCGTTCCTGCTCCCGTTCCTGGGGCGCCGCCTGGATCGCGAACGGCCGGTGCGGTTTGTGATGGTGACGGGAATCCTGCTAATGCTCGGATGCTGGACGCTCGGGGCGGCCCGCGCGGCCTGGATGTTGCTCGCCGGGTTTTTTCTGGTCCGGAACTTCGGGCAGGGCGGGCTTGCGATGGCGTCCCAGACGATGATGGCGCGGCTCGAGGGCGAATACCGCGGCAAGGCGCTCGGGATCGCGAACCTCGGCTATCCCCTCAGTGAAGCTTTGTTGCCGGGGTTCATCTCGACGATGATCACGGTGTTCGGATGGCGCGCGGGGTGGTATACGATCGCCGCGATGCTGCTTGTGATCTTCCTCCCGCTTGTGCCGTACCTGATCCGCCAC
>MWBI01000160.1 GCA_002068945.1 Candidatus Omnitrophica bacterium ADurb.Bin314 | reverse complement strand
GAAAAGCGCTCAGCGCGACCACATGCCACACCTGTATCCTTTGAGAGAGCACAAGAAAGGCCAGCAGGGACGCCTGCAAAAGGGCCGCGACCTGCGTCACGATCAGAAGGGATCGCCGCTCATGCCGGTCCGCCAGCACGCCGGCGACCGGCGAGATCAGGAAGGTCGGAATCTGCCCGACAAAGCCCACAACGCCGAGCCAGATCGGTGAACTTGTCATGCGGTAGACCAGCCAGCCCACGGCCACCTGCTGCATCCACGTCCCGACCAGCGAGATTCCCTGCCCGAAGAAAAAGAGCCGGTAATTGCGGTGCCGCAATGCGCGGAACATGGATCGCAAGTCGATTCCGCGGGAAGGTCGGGGGTCCGGAACGCTCATGGCCGGACTCATTCGTACCGCAGGGAACGGATGGGATCAAGGGCAGCGGCCTGTTTCGCCGGCCAAAGGCCGAACAGGATTCCCACACCCGCGGAAAAAAGAAACGCGAGGCAGAGGGAACCGAAGGTAATGATCATCTTCCACTTCGCGAAGGTTGCGATCAGCCAGGAGACCACACCGGCCAGGACGATGCCGGTCAGCCCCCCCAGAAAAGTAATCATAACCGCTTCCACGAGAAATTGTACCAGGATATCGCGGGACGTGGCACCAAGCGCCTTCCGAAGACCGATCTCACGCGTCCGCTCCTTCACCGAAACAAGCATGATATTCATGATCCCGATCCCGCCGACCACGAGCGAAATCGTCGCAACGCTCCCGAGAAGGATCCCGAAGGTCCGCGTCGTACTGGAGAGCGCGGCCTGAATATCCGCAAAGTTCCGGATATTGAAACTATCGTAACGGTCGGGCGTCAGGTGATGTCGCCGGATAATCAGGGCGCTGATCTCCTCCTGCGCGGCGGGCATCGCGCCAAGCTCCGTGATCTCCGCGTCAACCTGATCCAGATAGTCCTTCCCCATCAGCCGTTTCATGGCGGTCATGAGCGGGATCACAACCATGTCATCCTGGTCGTGAAAGGCGCTGGCTCCCCGAGAGGGCAGGATCCCGAGAATCTGAAAGTTCACACGATTGATCTTGATCGTTTTTCCGATCGGGTCTTCTGTTCCGAAAAGATTTTTCTGAACGGTCTGGCCGACCAACGCCACCCGCAAGCGTCTCTGATTTTCGTCCGAAGTGAAAAAACGTCCCGCAACGGGTTCCTGGTTCCTCATTGGAGCGTATTCGGGGACCGCGCCGATCACCCGCGTGGTCCAGTTCTTGTCTTCAAACACAAGCTGTCCCTGACCGGTCACCTGGGGAGACACCCTCCTGACCGATGGCACTGCGGCGATCGCCCGGGCATCATCAAGCGTCAGGCGCGTTGCCGCCCCCGCCTCAACGCTGGCGCCGCGAACCTTGACCGACCCGGGACGGATCGTCAAAAGATTGGAGCCCATTCTGGCAAGATCTTCCTTGACCGATTCCGCGGCGCCCCGTCCCAGAGCCAGCATCGTAATCACACAGGCCACCCCGATCAGAACGCCGAGGATGGAAAGGAACGACCGCAATTTGTTGTTGAGGACCACGCGCCGCGCCAGCCGGAAATGCTCGAAAAATTCCCCGTAATTGTATCTTTTTTTTCTCAAGCTTCCTCCCCGATCCAGGTCCGCAATCCCTGTCACGGACTGCTCTTTCGCGGGGATCCGCCGTTCATCGCTGACGATCTTCCCGTCATGCATCCGGACGACACGCTCCGCCTCTTTCCCCACTTCCTCGCCGTGCGTGACAAGCACAATGGTCATGCCTTGCCGATGAAGCTCCCTGAAGATTCCGAGGATCTCCTGTCCGGCCCTGGAATCAAGGTTCCCCGTCGGCTCGTCAGCAAGAATCATCAGCGGTTTTGTCACAAGGGCGCGGGCGATCGCGACTCGCTGCTGCTGGCCTCCCGAAAGTTCGTTCGGGCGATGGCCGGTACGGTTCGAAAGACCGACCCTGGCAAGCATCTCCCGGGACCGGTCGAGGTCCCCCGCGCGGTCATCGGAATAAAGCAGCGGGAGACAGACGTTTTCAAGGGCGGTGGAGCGCGCCATCAGGTTAAATTGCTGGAACACAAAACCGACCACCCGGTTTCTGAGGAAGGCATACGCTTCGTCCGAAAGGCGGGAGGTGTCCCGGCCCATCAGACGAACCGTTCCGCTGTCGGGCCGGTCCAGGAACCCCAAAAGATGCATCAGCGTGGACTTGCCGGAACCGGAAGGCCCCATGATCGCGATGAATTCGCCGGCATGGATCGTCAGAGAAACATCCTGAAGCGCGCGAACCTCGACTTCGCCGATCTTGTAGGTTTTGGAAATGTTTTCGACTTCGAGCAGTTTCATGAGGATTTCGTGGCGCCACTTTTTCTGGCGGCGCGCGGCGAGCCGAAAAGATTCGAGGATCTTTCCTTTTCCTTCTTCCTGACCACCGCGATCTCCGCGCCTTCTTTCAGGCCGTCCGTGATCTCGGTCCTGACGCCGTCGGTTTCCCCCGTCTTGACGGCCACCGGTTCCAGTTTGCCTCCGAAAACTTTTTTGTAAACCGCAAAGACCGCACCGGAGGGGTTCGGGATGTTCTTCGGCCAGGCCACGACCGCCTCCGAGGGGACCGTAAGAACATTTTTGCAGTCCTTAACGATAAAGGTAACGTTCGCGGTCATCCCGCTCCGAAAAGATTCGGACAACGCTTCCGGGGCCACATCGATCGCATAGACATTGACGTTGTTTTCGAGCGTGCTTTCGAACGCGATATGGTCGACCGTACCGGGGACAAGCTCGTCCCGGTAGGCGTCCAGCGTGATCTCCACCGGCTGAGCGAGCCGGATGAACGCGAGATCGGTCTCGTCCACCAGGGCCTGAACGATCAGGCGGTCGGAAAGGACCACCACCGGATCCGCCGTCGTGACCGTTTGACCGGGTTCCACCGAGCGAACAATGATCGTCCCGTCGAGCGGGGCAAGGAGCGGCGCGGGCAGATAGGCTTCTTCCCACCGTTTGACGACCTCGTCGCCCCTGGAACGCGCGGCATCGAGCAGAGCCGCCCTCTCGACCGAGCTCATGCGGGCCAGCACCTGCCCTTTCTTCACTTCGTCCCCTTCGCGCACCAGCACTTCCTCGATCCGTCCCGCGATCGGCGCCTTGACCTCGACGCGATTATAGGGCTGGACCGTCCCTGTCGAACTGACCGTCACGGACAGATCTCCGCGAACCACCTGGGCGGTCCGGACAATCTGGAGATCCCCCTTCGCCGCCCCGCAGGAGGCAAAAATCCTCATGAGGAGGAACACTCCGATCGCGACCAGGGTGAACCTGACCGGGCGCGAAAGTTTATGGGGTAACGATTTCATCATAAGCATCCTCCAGGGTGGCGCCCTGTGTTTTTTTCCAATTGGCCTGCTGAGTAAAAACATCGGCCAGGCTTTCGACATAATCTTTTTCGGCGTTCGCATTCTCCTGTTCCGCGGTATCAAAATCCGTGAAATTGACGAGCCCGCTCGTGTATTCCGCCCGGATGATCTCGGCGCGCTTCTGCGCGGCCTCAAGGAATTTCTTTTTCACGCTGACCGCGTCAACCGCGTCCACGTACGGTACCCAGGCTGCCGACAGGGCGGCGATGGCCTCGTCACGGGCACTTTTCGCGGCGCTTTCGGCGGCATCGTAATCTGCTTTCGCCTTCCGGATCGCCGCGACGTTCTTCCCGCCCTCAAAGAACGGGACCGACACACGAACGCCAAGGGAGCTCTGGTCTTTCAAGCGGGACGCGCGATCGCCTGTATAACCGTACTCATAGGTCCCGTCGACCCGGGGCCACACGGCCGATTGGGCCGAAACGACATTCGCCCTGGACGCTTCGGCCGTTTTAAGGAGCCTCATCACCGCGGGCGTCTTTTCGGCCAACGCGACATAATCCGCCTCCGACAGCGTGACGCCGCCAAGCATTTTCTCCAGACCATCCGTGATCCGGAGCGGAAGCAAAAAATCCCCGCCGCTTTCGCGCGCAAGACGGAGCGATTCTTTTTCAAGCAGACGCTCCGTCTGCTTGACGTCAAAGCCGGCCTGATCGGCGATCGCCTCCGCCCGGAGGGCCGATCCCACGTTCTCGCGGCCGGCCTCGTAGCGGAGACGAACCATTTCCGCGTTTTGCTTGCGTCTCTCGAGGATCTGCCGATTCGTCTTCAAAAGCCTTTCCAGACGGATCACGCTTATATAGGAAGACCGCAGGCGGTAACGGACGTCCGCGCTGGTCTCGTCGTAGGCCATACGGGCCGCTTCAAGTTCCTTGCGGGCCTTGATCCAGTCTCCCGTCGTCCCGAACCCGTTAAAAAGGTTCTGACTCGCGTTGATATCGAGACTGAGCGTGTCCGCATGGGCCCCGGGCATGGTCTTTCGCGAAACATTCTTTTGCATGCTCCCTTCCACCGAGGGAAGAAAATCTCCTAACGCGATGTCGCGATTACGGGCGGCCGATGTCACGCGGGAGCGGGCTTCCTGGAGGTCGGGATTCCGGCTAAGGGTCTGCCGGACGAGACCCTCCCAGGTCAATGTTTCGGGCTCGGCGCGACGCTCGATCTTCGCCTGGGGCAGGCTGACGGTCCGGCAGCCGCCCAGAAAAAAAACGGCGGTTAACGCCGTTATCGCGAACTTCCATCTCGCCGTGTTCTGCCGCATGCTTCGTCTTGTCCTTATGTTGGTGCCTTCAGGTTTGACCGCTAAAACGCCGACAAAGTTCCGCTTGTCTGAAATTGTGGTATCGTTCGGGGAGAGGCCGGAAGGCGCTGTTCTCATCGCGGGGGACGCGATCCGGGTCCGGGACCTTTTGTCCGTGAAATTCCGGAAGGTGTATCCTAAACGGCCTTTTCACCCGCCGTTTTTTTATTTTCAACCGCATTTAGAATAGCCTTGACCCGTTCGAGGTCCGGAGGGCTTACGAGGGCAAGAACAACATCACCTTCCTTCAGCGCCGTATCCCCTTTCGCAACAATGAACTTGTTGTTCCGTCCGACCAGCACCGCGAGACTGCCTTTCGGAAAATCGAGATCATAGAGCTTCTTTCCGGCCACAGTCCCCGAATACGGCACCATGAACTCGAGAAGATCCGCCTCCATCGCTTCGGTCTTTTCGAATTCGATCGGAGAGACCACGCGGCGCCTCAAAGGGGTATCCAGCTTCAGCCATTTGGAAACGACCGGGATCGAGGTCCCCTGGATCAGGACCGACGCGAAAACAACGAAGAACACCACGTTAAAGATCGTGCCCGCCTGCGGGACCCCCGCC
>MWBI01000159.1 GCA_002068945.1 Candidatus Omnitrophica bacterium ADurb.Bin314 | reverse complement strand
TTCGAGAATTCCTCGGGGAGTAACAGGGGGCGGCCTTTTTTGTCAGCGGTCCTTATTTCGCGTACATGACCTTCAACTGATCCATTGTGGGCTTGTCTTTGTAATACTCGCCCTCGGGCCCCACGTAGCCGTCCTTCGTTCTTCGGAGCGTGACCTTCGTAAAGCTGCCGTTCCTGTTGGGGACCTGGAACTCCAGTTCCTCCGGCAGCGGACGCTCGGCGGTCGCCGAAGCCACCGCGTACATTGCCTTCAACTGGTCGATGGTCGGGTAATCCGGATAGAACTCGCCGTTCGGGCCCTTGTAACCGTCACTGTATTTCTCGAGCGTGACCGGGATGTAGCTGCCGTTCGGGTTCGGTACCGTCACGACGACCGTTTCTTTCGGCGCTTCGACGGCAGGCGGATTCGAAACCACGACCTGCGCCGGGGGATTCACGACGGTGTAACCGGCCGGATGCCGGACGTAATAGGTGTTGTTGTAATAGTAATAGACGTTGTTCTCATACGGAATCTGTTTGTAATAGGGAGGAAGTTCCCGGATCACGGCCCCCGCGGGCGCGTTGACGATCACGTATCCGGAAGGGGTCTCCCGGTAATAGACGCCGTCCCTGTAATAGAAGAGCATGTTCGCGACCCGCATTGTGAGATGACCGGGAGGGAGGGTGTGGTAATACCGGCCGGGGCGCGGACAGTAAGGCTCATAATGTTTGTGCCGGTCAATGCCCGGCCCGGGTTTTGGCCCCGCGAAAGCGGTTCGCGCGGAGAAGATCGCGAGAGTCACGGTAAGAAGAGGCACGAGTATAAAAAGGTTTCTTTTCATGAGAGGCTCCTTTGGCGTGAGGTCCGGTTTGGCGGGACCTTCACATTTTTATTTGATTAGACCCGCGGATTTTCCGGAAAGTTCCGCGCGGCGGAATTGTTTTTCGTAGTACAATCCCTCAAAACGGGAACAGCCGGTTTTCAGCCGGGAATGACGGCCCCCGATATCAAGGATGACGAACATGTTTGAAGATGATGAGCCGAAGGATTGGGAGCTCCGGGACGAAGAGCCGCCCGAAGCCCTGAAGGAGAAATGGGCGAAAGACGAAATCCTCGGCCCCGGAACGGTTCCGTGCCCTTCCTGCAAGAAACGCGTTCCCGCGGACAGCATGGATTGTCTCTATTGCGGCGCCCGCGTCCTTCGGAAGGCCGGATTCCTGAGTGGTCTTCTCGACCGGGTCAAAGGTTTTTTCTCCGGGTAGGACCCGGGTTCGGGGCGGGTTGTTTCCGGCGGCCATTCCCGCTATAATTCCCATATCATTTTCTGACCCGCGGGAATCCCTCTTGCCGCACATCTTAAGGGAACAGCTTCATGATCATCAGAATCAACGGAAAAGAAGAGCGTATCGAAAAAACGGTCAATCTTTCCGCCTTCATCGGCGCGAGGAATCTCCGTCCCGAGGGGATCGTGGTCGAACACAACGCCCGGATCGTCCCGCGGGAGATATGGGAGACCGTGACGCTTGCCGAGAACGACACCCTCGAGATTATCAGCTTTGTCGGAGGAGGGTGAGATGACGGACCTTTTCAGGATCGGCGGCCGCGAACTCCGGAGCCGCCTGCTGCTCGGAACCGGGAAATTCCCGAGCCATGACGTTATGAAAAAAGCCGTCGAGGCTTCGGGTGCCGATATCGTGACCGTCGCGCTTCGCAGGGTCGATGCCACTTCCGCCACGGACAACATCCTCGATTTCATCCCCCAAAAATGCGTACTTATGACGAACACTTCCGGCGCCCGCAACGCCGACGAGGCGGTCCGTATCGCGAGACTCGCGCGGGCGAGCGGCGCGGGGGACTGGGTGAAGATCGAGGTCATCCGGGACAATAAATACCTTTTGCCGGAGAATCTCGAAACGCTGAAGGCGACGGAGATTCTCGTGAAAGAGGGGTTCATCGTCCTTCCTTATATGAGCCCGGACCTTTCAATGGCGCGTCGCATGGCGGACGCGGGCGCGGCGGCCGTGATGCCGCTCGGCGCTCCGATCGGAAGCAACCGGGGTCTCAGGACCCGCGAGCTTGTCGGGATCATGGTCCGTGAGATCAAGGTCCCCGTCATCGTGGACGCGGGGCTCGGCAGTCCGTCGCAGGCGTGCGAGTGCCTGGAGATGGGCTGCGCCGCGGTCCTCGTGAACACCGCCGTCGCCATCGCGGAGGATCCCGTTCAGATGGCCGCCGCTTTCCGGGAGGCCGTGATCGCCGGCCGCCGGGCCTGCCTTGCCGGACTTCCCGTGCGGGGCCAGGTCGCGAACGCGTCGTCCCCGCTTACCGGTTTTTTAAGGAATGAATAAATCGGGGCTCACCCCGTTTCATGCGAGGTATGTCCCCGATGTTTATCAAACATGAGCTTCTACGATACCCTTCAACAATACAAAGATTTTTTTTCCGCGAACGCCTTCCGTGATGTGACGGCCGCGGAGGTCCGGCGCGCGGTCCTCGACGACGACCCGCGTTCCGAACGGCTCTTCGCCCTGCTTTCGCCGGCGGCGGCGGACCAGATCGAGCTTATGGCGCAGCGGGCCCATGAGATCACCCTCCGGCAGTTCGGACGGGTCATCCAGCTTTACACGCCGATGTACCTTTCGAACTTCTGCGAGAACCAGTGCGAGTATTGCGGGTTCAACGCGACGAACCGTTTGCCGCGGCGGACCATGACCCTTGAGGAAGTGGAGCGCGAAGCCGCGTACATCGCTTCGACCGGTCTGGAACATATCCTTATTCTGACGGGAGATGCCCGCAAGCGGGCACCGGTCTCTTATATCAGGGACGCGGTCCAAGTCCTCAGGAAACATTTCAGTTCGATCTCGGTCGAGGTCTACGCGCTCACGGAAGCCGAGTATGCCGAACTGGCCGCCGAAGGGGTGGACGGTCTCACGATCTACCAGGAGACCTACGACGAAGCCGTCTATGACCGCGTCCACCGGTCCGGGCCGAAGAAAGATTTCCGGTTCCGTCTCGAGGCCCCCGAACGGGCCGCGAGGAGCGGAATGCGGTCTGTGAATATCGGGGCATTACTCGGTCTGAGCGATTGGCGCGTCGAGGCCTTTCGTCTCGGGCTCCACGCTCGGTACCTGCAGGACACTTTCCCGGACGTGGAGGTCGGCGCCTCGGTGCCGCGTCTCAGGCCCCACGAAGGCGATTTCCGGGGAGATGAAAAGATCAGCGACCGGGACTTCGTCCAGATCATCCTCGCGATGCGGCTTTTCCTGCCGCGCCTCGGGCTCACGCTCTCGACGCGGGAATCGTCGGAACTCCGGGAACACCTCGTTCCTCTGGGGATCACGAAAATGTCGGCGGGTTCCACTACCGAAGTGGGCGGGCACACGCTCGCGACAAAAACTGACCGGAGCGCGCCGCAGTTCCGGATCGCGGACGAACGCGATGTCGAGGCGATCAAGGCCATGCTCGCGGCGAAAGGTTATCAACCTGTCCTGAAGGACTGGATGCCGATATGAATCCCGAAGCCTTCGAAAGGGACCTGATCGCGAAGCTCGGCGCTGAAGGTTTCCGGCGGGTGCGGGCCGCGAAGATCGGGATCGCGGGCGCGGGCGGGCTCGGCTCGAATTGCGCGACCGCTCTCGTGCGTTCGGGGTTCCGGGACCTTGTGATCGCGGATTTTGACGTGATCGACGACACGAACCTGGACCGGCAGGCTTATTTCGCGGAGCAGGTCGGGAGGCCGAAGGTTGAGGCGCTGGCCGAGAACCTTCACCGAACGCTTCCGGGCCTGACCCTTCACGCGCTCGTCCTGAAGCTCGACCGCTCGAATCTCCCTTCCGTGTTCGCGGAATGCGACGCCGTCGTGGAATGTTTCGACCAGGCCGACGCGAAAAGCATGTTCGTCGAAACGCTGCTGCCAACGGGAAAATTCCTCGTGACCGCTTCGGGACTCGGGGGGATCGGCGCCAGCGACGAGATTCGCATCCATCGCATCAGGGAGAACCTCGTGATGATCGGGGATCTTCGCTCCGACATCCGGAGAACGCCGGCGCTCGCGCCGCGCGTCGCCATCGCGGCGGCCAAACAGGCGGATGTCGTGCTGGAGTATGTCGTGAAAGGGATGGGCGGGAACGCCGCGGCCGGTTAGGGGCGATATGCCTTGCCGGCGTCGAAGACCGGTTCGGTCGTGTTCTTCATCTTCTCCGAATCCTGAAAATAATCCAGGATAATCTCCTCGCCGAACGAGGAGCCGCGCCATTTGTAATGCCGGTAATATCGCGAGGCCCTGTGCGGATTCCCGTACTTTTTCATGAGCGCGTCGCGGATCTTGTCGCCTCTTTTTCAGGAATAATAGATAACAGCGGTTTTGGGGCCCGTTTGAGCCCCGGCTTCCGGGGGCTTGAAATTAACGGTAGCCCTTTTGAGGTCAGGGTGTAGAATCACTTCCCTCAAGGAGATACGGCATGTCCTTTACTGATCTTGTCCTGAAGCGAAGAAGCGTCCGGCGATTTTCCGATAAACCCGTCAAGCGGGAGGATATTCTTGCCTGCCTCGAGGCGGCCCGCCTCGCGCCGTCGGCGTGCAATTCCCAGCCCTGGAAATTTATTGTGGTGGATGATCCCGGGAAACGCGCGCGGCTCGCGGGGAGAATCTTTTCGGGACTTTATTCCATGAACGAGTTCGCGAAGAACGCGCCCGTGATTATCGCGGTGGTTTCGGAAAAGATGAAGTTTCTCGCCACCGTCGGGGCGCAGGTCCGGAAGACCGAATATTACCTGACCGATATCGGAATCGCGGGAGAGCACTTTGTCCTGCGGGCCCGGGAGCTCGGCCTCGGGACCTGCTGGATCGGCTGGTTCGATGAGAAGGCCCTGAAGGAGGAGCTCGGCGTCCCGAAGGACCGCAAGGTCGACGTCGTGATCGCGCTCGGGTACCCGGCCGAGGACCAGGTTGTTCCGAAGAACCGGAAGTCTCTCGCGGAGATCGGCGCGTTCAACCGCTATGACGGCGCGCTCTGACCCTCCGCTTCGTTGACACGCCACGTCCCTTCGGGCAGAATGTCCCGCCCCGTCAGAGATCATCGCGTAGTGATTCCTTGCGGGATTGGTCAGGCGGGGTGATCGGGAATGTAATGATAACCGGGAAGGCACACGGTCGCGCTCTCCGGGCGAGGCCCATCTCTAACGGGGTAAACTTATGGAATTCAATATCGACGAGGTCGCGCAGCTTGCGCGGCTCAATCTGAAGGCCGAAGAGAAGGCCAGGCTCGAAAGAGACCTCGGGGCGATCCTCGACTATGTGAAGAACCTCGAAAAACTCGACACGGAAAACGTCGAGCCGACGAGCCATGTCCTTGATCTCGAAAACGTTTGCCGGAAGGACGAGGCGCGGTCCACGGACGCGGCCACGAAGGCCCTTGAACATGCTCCGTGCGCCGACGGCCGTTTCTTCAAAGTCCCGAAAATAGTGCAACGCGATTAATAACCGTAACCGACCCGCGAGGCCGGATTTATCCGGTGCGGGTTATCATGAGCCGAAATGGATCTGATCAGGTTTACTCTCAAAGAAGGGGTCGAGTTCGCGAAAAAAGAGGGCGCCCAGCCTCTGCTCGACGCGTTCACGAAACGCGCCGCTGAACTGAATCCCGGGATTAACGCTTTCCTGGATTTTGACAACCATATCCAACCTCGCAGGTTGGATAAATCCAACCTGCGAGGTTGGAGCGGTTCACTGTACGGCGCTCCGGTCTCCAGCAAGGACAATATCTGCATCGAAGGCCGGGAAGTGACCTGCGCATCGCGGATTCTCGAGAAGCACGTGCCGCCCTACGACGCGACCGTGATCGCGAAGCTGAAGGCGGCGGACGCGACGCTCTTTGGCCGGTGTAATATGGACGAGTTCGCGTTCGGTTCATCCTGTGAGACTTCCGCGTTCGGCCCGTGCAAAAATCCCTGGGACCTCACGCGCGTGCCGGGCGGCTCGAGCGGCGGCTCGGCGGCCTCGGTCGCGGCGGACATGACGCTTGCGGCGCTCGGTTCCGACACCGGCGGTTCAATCCGCCAGCCCGCGGCGCTCTGCGGCGTTGTGGGCGTGAAGCCGACCTACGGCCGCGTCTCGCGCTACGGGCTCATCGCGTTCGGTTCGAGCTTTGACCAGATCGGTCCCGTCACGAAGACGGTCGAGGACGCCGCGATCCTCATGAACATCCTCGCCGGTCACGACCCGAAAGATTCCACGTCCGCGCCCCGGCCCGTGCCGGATTTCACGCAATCGCTCAAGCGTGACGTGAAAGGCCTGAAGATCGGCCTCCCGAAGGAATATTTCATCGAAGGCATCGACCCGGAAGTCGAAAAAAGCGTCCGCGCCGCGGCGGACCTCTACAGGAAGCTCGGTGCCGAACTCAAGCCGGTCAGCCTTCCGCACACGGAATATTCCGTCGCGGTCTACTGTATCGTCGCCGTCGCGGAGGCGAGCTCGAACCTCAGCCGGTTCGACGGCGTGGAGTACGGCCTGCGCGTTCCGTCAAAGGACCTTCGCGAAATGTATTTTGAAACCCGTAACCAGGGCTTCGGCCAGGAGACCAAGCGGCGCATCCTTCTCGGGACGTTCGTGCTCTCGGCCGGCTACTACGAGGCTTACTACTTGAAAGGGCAGAAGGTCCGGACGCTGATCCGCCGGGATTTTGAGAAGGCCTTCAGGGAAGTCGATGTTATCTTGTCGCCGACCTCGCCGACGCCGGCCTTCAAGCTCGGCGAAAAGGCGGCGGATCCGATCGCGATGTACCTGTCCGATATCTTCACGGTCCCGGCGAACATCGCGGGCATTCCGGCGATGTCGGTGCCGTGCGGATTTACCTCGGGCGGCCTGCCCATCGGCATGCAGCTCATGGCCCGGCCCTTTGACGAGGCGACGATGTTCCGCGCCGCCTACGCGTTTGAGCAGGAAGCCAGGGTCTATAAAAGAAAGCCGAAGCTGGACTAGCAGGAACCGTTTCAGCCGCGCAGATTGAAACGGTGGCGGAAGCCCGGCCCGGAAGTGAATTTAACCGCATGCGGGCAAATTGGACCGGGACGGAATTCCCCGGCCCGCCGGAAAACCGGACGAACGGCAGTGAATTTTGTGTCAGGAGGGGATTACCGTCAAAGACCGGGATACCGGTTATGATGGGCGCACATCCCGGCGAATCCGCGGATTATCCGGCGTCTGTTCAAAAGGTTTTCAAACAGACGGGAAAGCAAATCGGTATTGTTTGGGCGCGGATGTCTTTTGTTTAACGACAAATGGTTTAAAAATGGCGCTTGAGGGAGAGGGCTTTATGGATGGAATAATCTATATTCTCATCAATGCAGCCATGCCCGGGTATGTAAAAATCGGACGGACGACCAATCTTGAAAAGCGCATTCGCGATCTGGACACAACAAACATACCGCTTCCGTTCGAATGCTTTTATGCTTGCACCGTCAAAAACGCAAATTTTGTTGAAAGGCAATTACATGATGCATTCTCGAACTGTCGTGTCCGTTCCAGCAGAGAATTTTTTGAGATAGCTCCGGAACGGGTTCTTGCGGCACTGCGGCTTGCCGAGGTTGAGAACGTTACGCCTGAAAAGGATTATGTTGAAACGCAGGAAGATCAGCAGGCCTTAAATCAGACCCGCGCAAAGCGCGCTATTTTCAACTTTAAAATGGTTGACATACCGTCAGGGGCGGAGCTTTTCTTCATTAATGATGAAAACATAAAAGCGAAAGTCATTGATAACCGGTCTGTTGAATATAATGGAGAAGTTACAAGCCTTTCAAACGCAGCCCAAAAAGCCCTTGGAAGAGAGTACTCAGTGCAGGGGCCGATTTATTGGATGTACGAGGGCGAAACGCTTGAAGAACGCAGGAGAAGGTTTGAAGCGGGAGAATAGAAAATGAACTACGAACCCGTAATCGGATTGGAAGTCCACGTGCAGCTGAAGACAAAGAGCAAGTTGTTCTGCCCTTGCCCGACGACGTTCGGGGAAGAGGGGAACCGGAATACGTGCCCGGTGTGTCTCGGCTGGCCGGGGTCCCTGCCGGTGGTGAATGAAGAGGCGCTGAGGCTTGGCATCAAGGCGGGGCTCGCGCTGAACTGCGAGGTCGCGGAGCGGCTCAAGTTTGACCGCAAGAACTACTTTTATCCCGATCTTCCGAAGGCGTATCAGATATCGCAATACGATATGCCCGTGAACGGCCGCGGCGAAGTCCTGATCGAAACGAAAACTCCGGACGGAAAAACAGTCGAAAAGAAAATCGGGATTACGCGCGCGCACCTCGAAGAGGACGCGGGCAAACTTCTCCACGAAGGCATCGTGGACGGGAGCCTTGTCGATTACAACCGGGGCGGCGTGCCGCTTCTTGAGATCGTTTCCGAACCCGATATCCGTTCGCCGCAGGAGGCCTACGATTACCTGACCGCGCTCAAGGCCATTCTCCGGTACGCGGAAGTGAGCGACTGCGACATGGAAAAAGGAAGCCTCCGCTGCGACGCGAACGTGTCGGTCCGTCCCGTCGGTCAGGAAAAGTTCGGGACGAAGGTCGAGATCAAGAACCTGAACTCGTTCAAGATGGTCCAGCGCGCGATCCAGTGCGAGATCGCACGGCAGATCGAAGCGATCACGGACGGCGAAACGATCGTCCAGGAGACGCGGCTTTGGAACGACGCGAAAGGTATGACCTTTTCCATGCGTTCGAAAGAGGACGCGCATGACTACCGCTATTTCCCCGACCCGGACCTCGTGCCTTTCACGCTGACGCGCGAAACGGTCGAAGCGATCCGGAAGACACTGCCCGAATTACCGCTTGAGCGCGCGAAGCGGTTCATGAGGGACCACGGTCTTCCCGAATACGACGCCTGCACGCTCGTCGAGGACAAGAAGGTCGCGGACTATTTCGAAGAATGTCTCAAGGGCCGCGAAGGGGGTCAGACACCTTTTTCGGAAGACAGGGAAAAGGTGTCTGACCCCTTTTCCGCGAAACGGGCGAGTAACTGGATTCTGACGGAACTCCTCGCCCTCCTGAACGCGAAAGGTCTTACGGTCGAAAATTGTCCGGTGGCGCCGAAAGCGTTCGCGGGTCTTCTGAATCTGATCGAGGGCGGGACCATCTCCGGGAAGATCGCGAAGGACGTGCTCGGGATGATGTTCGAGACCGGCAAGGACGCGGAAACGCTCGTGAAAGAAAAGGGCCTCGTCCAGGTCTCCGACGCGGGGCTGATCGAAGAGGCCGTCGAGAAAGCGATCGCCGCGAATCCGAACGCCGTCGCCGAGTTCAAGGCCGGGAAGCAGAAGGCCGTCGGCGCGATCGTGGGCTTCGTCATGAAAGAGACGGGAGGCAAGGCGAATCCGAAGGTCGTCAACGAGATCTTATGTCGCAAGCTAAAAAACTAGTACGGCGTAAGGGCGGAGCGGCCGGTCGCGGACTCCGTGCCCCGTTCTACGTACTCGGTATCGAAACCTCCTGCGACGAAACGTCCTGCGCCGTCATCGAAAACGGTGCGAAGATCCTCTCCAATGTTGTTTCCTCGAGTCTCTTCCGGCACAGGAAATTCGGCGGCGTCGTGCCCGAGATCGCGTCGCGGCATTCGATGGAACAGATCCGCTGCGTTTTTGACGAGGCGCTCGCGGAGGCGAAAATCAGGGCCCCGGACCTCGATCTGATCGCGGTGACGCAGGGGCCGGGACTGATCGGCTCGCTTTTCGTCGGCGTCTCCTTCGCGAAGGCGCTCGCCTATGAGCTCGGCATCCCGCTTGTCGGCGTCAATCATATGGAGGCGCACCTCGCCGCGAATTTTTTCGACCGGCCCGCGCCTGAAAAGTTCATCGGACTCCTCGTCTCCGGCGGGCACACGACGATCACTTATTGCGAAAAAGGGAAGATACGCGTCCTCGGCGAAACGATCGACGACGCGGTCGGCGAAGCCTACGACAAGGTCGCGAAGATCCTCGATCTCGGTTATCCCGGCGGTCCCGTGATCGACAGGCTCGCCCGGGAGGGGAACCCGCGCGCGGTTCAATTCACGTGCCCCAGGTTGGGGCAATTTTCCGGGAAGTCTTCCCCTTCTTTCGAGGGGGGGAGCCGGGAGGCTCATGATACCCATCGCTTTGATTTTAGTTTTTCGGGCATCAAAACCGCGGTGCTTTACCTCGTGAAAGACCCGAAGACGGGACAGCCGAAGCCGGACGCGCCGTCGAGCGCGGATATTGCCGCGAGTTTCCAGCACGCGGTTATTGATTGGCTGGTCACAAAAACACTCGACGCGGCCGGGTTCAAGGGTGTATCGGATATCGTGGTCGGCGGAGGGGTGAGCGCGAACTCGCATCTCCGGAATAAACTGACCCGGGAGGCGAGGGCCAAGGGGGTCGAGGTCTGGTTTCCGCCGTTCCCGCTTTCGACCGATAACGGCGCCATGATCGCCCGGCGCGGATTCGGGCTTTTTCAGCAAGGCCGCCGATCGTCTTTCAGGATGACGGGAGAGCCGTCTTTAGCAATGGCCGCGGGTGGCCGTTAGTAATGGTACCGGACGGCCGGTCTCACCAAACACCAGATGCTGTTTTTCAATGACCGGCGAGCCGGAGTTGCAAATACGTTAACGGGTACGGGGGGCGACGTGCGGAGCGGAAGGTCGGCTATCATATCTCCGTACCCGAAACTTCGTACTCCGTACTGAATCGGGAGGTTCACATGTGTCCATGGCTTTCTTTTTTGACCCCTCAGGACGTTGAAACGATTTACCGCCTTCTCATGGCCGCCGGGCTTGGCGCCGCGATCGGGCTTGAGCGTGAGCTCAGCATGAAAGAGGCGGGGTTCAAGACCTACACGCTCGTCTGTATCGGCTCCGCGCTCATGATGATCGTCTCGATCAATATTTTTGAGACGTACAGGGGTATCACGGTCGTGGATCCCGCGCGCATTGCGGCGCAGGTTGTGACCGGGATCGGGTTCCTCGGGGCGGGCGCGATCATCCGTTCCTCGCAGGGCGCTGTGAGGGGGCTGACGACCGCGGCGGGGATATGGGCCATGTGCGGCGTCGGGCTTGCCTGCGGCCTCGGCCTGTTCCGCCCGGCGATTTTTACGACGGTGCTGGTCCTGATCGTGTTCGTCATTTTTTCCAAGGTGCAGGAAAAGGTCCTGCCGCCGAAGAGGGAAGAGCGTCCCTGACCATCCCCCATGAACCGATCCAACCTACGAGGTTGGATTCGGTGGAAAGGGGAAGGCGCAAGGTGACCCTCAGTTGACACCCTGACCTCAAACCGCTAGAATTCGCCACTTATGACCACGCACAAGCTCAAGATCGCATTGCCGAAGGGCAGTCTCGAAGAGGCGACCTGTAACCTTTTCAGGCGCGCCGGTTTCAGGATCAGCGTCAGCTCCCGCTCTTATATCCCCTCCATCGATGATCCCGAGATCGAGGTGGTGCTGTTCCGCCCGCAGGAAATGTCCCGCTACGTCGAGAAGGGGATCGTGGACTGTGGCCTGACGGGCCATGACTGGATTGTCGAGAACGATTCCGATGTCGTTGAGCTTTGCGAGCTCCAGTACTCGAAACGGACTTCCAATCCGGTGCGCTGGGTCCTCTGCGTGCATGAGTCGTCGCCTTTCCGGAGCGTGAAGGACCTCCAGGGCAAGAAGGTCGTCACCGAGCTTGTCGGGGTGACGAAACGCTATCTCAAGAAGAACAAGGTCGCCGCCGAAGTGGAGTTCTCGTGGGGCGCGACGGAAGCCAAGCCGCCGCGACTTGCCGACGCGATCGTGGAAGCGACCGAAACGGGATCCAGCCTCCGCGCGAACAAGCTCAAGATCATCGACACCGTGATTACGTCGATCCCGAAATTCATCGCGAACAGGCAGAGCGTCGGGGACCCGTGGAAGAAGCACAAGATGGACAACCTTGTGATGCTCCTTGAAGGCGCGATGCGGGCCCAGGAAAAGGTCGGGCTCAAAATGAACATCGAGAAGAAGAACCTCGAGAAGCTCCTCGTCGTGCTTCCCGCGATGAAGAAGCCGACCATCGCGAACCTGACGGATGAGAACTGGCTCGGTGTCGAGACCATCATCGACGAGTCCGTGGTCCGTGAACTGATCCCGCAGCTCAAGGAGGCGGGCGCGTCCGGCATTATTGAATATCCATTAAACAAGTGTATCCCCTGAACGGCCGGGCGCCGGGGGCTCGGGGCCGGGAGAGGTTCCCGGTTCTTCGCTTCCGGTTCTTGGCGATGACGAACGGAGTGAGTCATGCCTTGGGCAAGTAAACAGCGCAAGAGGAAGATGAACAAACACAAGCGGAAGAAGAAGCTCCGCAAGAACCGGCACAAAAAGAAGGACTGGTCGTAATCAGTTCTGGACGCGGGGTACGGTGTACGGTGCGAACCCGGGATTTTAACGCCGTACTTCGTACCCCGCACGCCGCGCTGATATGAAAAGTCTTGTTTTAAAAAGTCCCGCCAAACTCAATCTCCACCTCCGCATCCTGAGGCGCCGTCCCGACGGCTATCACGACCTCCTGACGGTCTTCCATCGCATCTCTCTTTGCGACACGATCCGGATCCGGAAGACGCGCGGCGATTTTCGCCTGACGACGAACCTGCCGGGCCTCGAAACGGGAGAAGGGAATCTGATCACGAAAGCCTACCGGCTTCTTCAGGCGAGGTTCCCGGACCTCGGAGGTGTTTCAGTCCGGCTCGACAAAAAGATTCCGCCCGGCGCCGGCCTCGGGGGCGGCTCGAGCAACGCGGCGCATTTCCTGCTCGGGATGAAGAAAATGTTCCGGCTCGGAATCCCGGAGACGGAATTGCTCAAAATGGGCAAGAAACTCGGGGCCGATGTCCCGTTCTTCCTTCTGGATACTCCCCAGGCGATGGCATGGGGAATCGGGGAAAAGATGCGGGTTTTGCCGCCCGGAAGGAAGCTCTCGTTCCTCTTACTCCTTACGGATCAAGGACTTAACACGAAAAAAGTGTACCAGAATATCCGGCCGCCCCAAAGGCCCCTTTCCTTGACGGAGGAAAAGCGGGTTGCTATAATCCTCAACTCTTTTTTCGGGGACCAAAGGATCGGGGAAGCGGCACGTTTGGTCAGAAACGACCTGGAACCTTCGGCGTTCAGTTTTCGCCCGCAGGTCCGCAAAGCGATTCAAGCCTTAAAAGCAGCGGGCGCCCTTTGTGTCCTCATGAGCGGGAGCGGCCCCACGGTCTTTGCGGTTCTTTCGAGCCGTAAAGAGGCTGGCGTCCTGGCAAGGCGTTTGAAGACGCATCCTCTCCCTTACCGGAAATCGGTCTGTCACACGTTTTAGTTCTCTCCGTCCCGATGTTTTATGAGTGCCGGGACGGTTTCGTGGAATATTGCCCCGTGGTGAAAACGGATATCACACTGCCCTTTGGAGGCAAGGTTTCTGGTTCGAGTCCAGACGGGGCAGTTTACGAACGAAGTGAGTTGCCGGTCCTGAAAAGGAAATCATGTTCAACCGAATGAAGGACAAGACAAAAGAAAAGATCGCGGCGTACATCTTCCTCGCCCCGAATCTGGCCGGATTCCTCGTCTTCACGTCGCTTCCCGTGCTCGCGTCCCTCGTTCTCAGCTTCCTGCAGATGGACCTGCTTTCGGGGGATTGCAAATTCCTGGGGCTCGGGAACTACTTCAACCTCATGAAAGATCCTTACTTTCTGAAATATTGCTGGAACACGGTCTACCTGATGCTCTCGATCCCGCTCAGCATGGCCGGTTCGCTTCTTCTCGCGATCGCGCTCAACCAGAAACTCAAGGGGACGGTGATCTTCCGCACGGTCTATTTCCTGCCGACGATCTGCTCCGGCGTCGCGATCTTCATGCTCTGGCGACTGATCTACAACGCCAACTCGGGTCTTCTCAATATCATGATCGCGCAGATGGGGAACTTCCTCGGCCTCAAGCTCGTCGGGCCCAACTGGCTGACGGACGAGGCCTGGGCCAAGCCGGCGTTCATCATCATGAGCGTCTGGCAGGGAATCGGCGGTTACAACATGATCCTGTACCTTGCGGCCCTGCAGGGTGTCCCCAGGGAGCTCTACGACGCGGCCGAGGTGGACGGCGCGAACAGCTGGCAGAAATTCTGGAACGTGACCTGGCCGCAGATTTCCCCGACGACGTTCTTCATCGTGATTATGAGCCTGATCGGCGGGTTCCAGGCGGGGTTCGACCAGGCCTATATCATGACAGGCGGCGGGCCGAACGGTTCCACGACGACGATCATTTACTACATTTACAACAACGCGTTCGAATGGTACCGCATGGGATACGCCGCAGCGATCTCGTGGGTGCTCTTCCTGATCATCTTCATGATTACGCTTCTGAAATGGCGTTTTTACGGACGGAACATCCACTACTCCTGAGGCCGCGGAAACTTATGTCCGGAATGAAACAAAAATCATACATTGCCAGGAATCCGGCGCTCCTGAAAAAGGGAACGCCGTTCATCGAGGTCAAGCTGAACTATCCGCTCAAGCGGCTCTTTCAGCGGTCCTTCATCTATGTCGCGTTGCTGATCGGCGCCGTCAGCATGATCGCCCCTTTCCTCTGGATGCTTTCGACCTCGCTCAAGAATCCGAACGATGTGCTGGCCTTCGACAAGGTGTGGTGGAAGGAATGGCTCCCCATGAGCTTCGTCTGGCAGAATTACGTGAAGGTCTGGCAGATGAAGACCGTGCCGTTCGCGATGTTCTACCTGAACTCGCTTTTTGTGAGCATCTGCATCACGGTTGGCCAGGTGGCGACGAGCGCGATGGCGGCCTACGCGTTCGCGCGGCTGAGTTTTCCCGGGCGCGACAAACTGTTCTTCGGTTATCTCGCGACGATGATGATCCCCGGGACGGTGACGATGATCCCCGTGTTCATCCTGCTGAGGCACCTCGGCTGGATTGACACGTACAAGGCGCTGATCCTTCCGGGTATTTTTTCGGCGTACGGAACATTCATGCTCCGCCAGTTCTTCCTGACGCTGCCGAAGGACCTCGAGGACGCAGCGAAGATCGACGGTTGCAACTATTTCAGGATCTTCTGGCACATCATCATCCCGCTCTCGAAGCCCGCGCTCGCGACGCTGACGACCTTCACGTTCATGGGGTCCTGGACGACGCTGATGTGGCCCCTGATCGTTGTGAACACGCACACGAAATACACCCTGCCGGTCGGACTGGCCTACCTGCAGGGGGTCCACAACACGGACTGGACGCTCCTGATGGCGGGCTCGATGATGATGATCCTGCCGATCCTCGTGGTGTTCCTGTTCAATCAACGGTTCTTCGTCGAGGGCATCAAGCTGACGGGGATCAAGGGCTGAGCCATGGATGCGGTCGTGCTGGCGGCGGGAAAAGGGACGCGGATGCGGACAGAGCTTCCCAAGGTGCTGCATACGGCCTTCGGGAAACCGGTGTTGGGATATGTGCTGGACACGCTGGCGGCGGCCGGAATCCGGAAGCCGCTTGTGGTGGTCGGATACAAGGCCGGCCTTGTCAAAAGCTTCCTGAAAAACTATGATGCACGGCCCGTCCTGCAGACCGAGCAGAAGGGGACCGGACACGCGGTGATGATGACGCGTTCCCTTTTGAAGGGTTCGAAGGGCCCCGTGCTCATCTGGCCGGGGGATATGCCGCTGGTCGAGACCGGGACGATCGAAAGGTTCGTCGCGGCGCACGCACGGAGCCGGGCCCACGCGAGCGTGCTGAGTTCCGTCGTGGAATGCCCGAAGGGTTCCGCGAGGACGGGAAGTTTGTCGCGATCCGCGAGGAGTTGGACGCTACGGACAGGGAACGGTCCCTCCGCGAGGTCAACACGGGGATTTACCTTTTCGACCGGGAGCTCCTTTTCAGGGCCCTCGCGCGGATCGGCAGTAATAACAGGAAGAACGAATACTATCTTACGGACACGATCGAAGTCCTCCGCGAGGAAGGCTGCAAGGTGGAGGCGTTCCCGTTCGCCGCGGCGGCGGAAGGGACGGGGATCAACTCCCAGAAGGACCTGGCGACGGTAACGGAAAGGATCAATCAGCGCGAGATCGAACGCCACATGGAACGCGGCGTGACCTTCGTTTCCCCGGCCCGGACGTTCGTGGCGCCGGGGGTCGTGATCGGCGCGGGGACCGTCGTTAATCCGTGGTGCTGGGTCGAGACCGGCGTGACGATCGGAAAAAACTGCAAGATCGGTCCGTTCGCGAAGCTCCGCCCGGGCACGAAGGTCGGGGACGGTTCCGAGATCGGCAGTTTCGTCGAGGTAAACCGCTCGACGGTCGGCAAGGGCGTGTGCGCGAAACATCTGTCGTATCTCGGCGACGCGGTTATCGGCGACGGTGTGAACATCGGGGCCGGTGCGATCACGGCCAACTATGACGGAAAGAACAAACATGTCACGAAGATCGGGAAGAACGCGCTGATCGGCTCGAATACCGTTCTCGTGGCGCCCCTGGTTGTTCCCGAGCGGGTAAAGACCGGCGCCGGGGCCGTCGTGACACGGGGCACACGCATGAAAAAAGGTGGGGTCGTGGTCGGGATCCCCGCGAGGCAGATCTCAAAAAAGAAAAGGTGATGACTTTATGACGAAGATCAGAGTACACAAAAAGAACAACGGTTCCATGGTCCTCATCGGGGGAAGCTCCAACCCCGCGCTGACGGCCGAGATCGCGAAGCTCCTCGGGATTCCCGTGGGCGATGTGGTGATCGGAAGGTTCCCGGAAGGCGAGATCCAGGTCCAGATTCGCGACAATATCCGCGGCAAGGATGTCTTTATCGTGCAGCCGACCTGCACCCCTCCGAACGAGAGTCTGATGGAGCTTCTGATCCTGATCGACGCCGCGCGCCGTTCTTCGGTTACGCCCGCCAGGACCGCAAGGACCGGCCCCGCGTTCCGATCACGGCGAAGCTGGTCGCGAACCTGATCGTGAGCGCCGGCGCGAATCGCGTCCTCACGGTCGATCTCCATGCCGGACAGATCCAGGGCTTCTTCGATATCCCTGTCGATCACCTTTATTCGATCGCCGTGCTCGGCAACTACTTCAAGAAAAAGAAGCTGAAGAACCTCGTGGTCGTGTCACCCGACGTCGGCGGCATCAAGATGGCCCGCGGTTATGCGAAGCTTTTCGGCTGCGACCTCGCGATCGTGGACAAACGCCGCGAAGGCGCCGCGACGACGCATGTCATGCACATCATCGGTTCCGTGACGGGCAAGAACGTCGTCCTGATCGATGACCTGATTTCGACCGGCGGTTCGATCGTGGAGGCCGCGAAGGCGCTGAAGGCGCGCGGGGTCAAGGATATCTACGCGTGCATCGTGCATCCCGTGCTCGCGGGAAGCGCCGTGGAGAAGATCAGGAACTCCCCGATCAAGGAACTGATCGTGACGAACAGCATCCCTCTCTCTGAAGAGAAGAGGATTCCGAAGATCAAGCAGCTTTCGATCGCCCCGCTTCTCGCGGACGCGATCTGGAGAATCCATAACGACGTTTCGATCAGCACGCTTTTTTTCAACAGTTCTCTCGGCGTCGAGGCCTGAGCGGGGCCCCGATAGCGGAGTTTGACCGTTTTAGACCCTAAAAACAAACCACCGGCAGAGGCAGCGAAGTCTTCGCCGGTTCAAGGAGGATCCATCCATGCAAACGTATGAACTGAAAGTTACCGTCCGTCAGGTCGAGGGCAGCCGGAAGGCGCGTAGCGTCCGCCGCAACGAAATGATCCCGGCCATTGTCTACGGCCACGGCATGAAGCCGCTCGCGCTGGAGCTTCCGGAACGCGAGTTCCTGAAGGCGATCCGTACCAAGGCGGGCGAGAACGTCATGATCTCGCTTAAGGTCGAGGGTGTCCAGCTCAAGGAATCGATCTGCCTGATCAAGGACATGCAGCGCAATCCCATGACCGAAAAGATCGACCACGTCGATCTGATGGTTATTTCGATGACCGAGAAGATCACGGTCAAGGTGCCGGTCGTCGTGGTCCACGCGGACCTCGCTCCCGGCGTCAAGGAAGGCGGCGTGCTCGATGTGGTCCACCATGAAGTCGAGGTCGAGTGTTTGCCGACGCAGATTCCGGAGAAGATCGAGATCGACGCGAAAGAAATGAAGATCAATGACGCGATCCACGTCAGCGCGCTCGCGCTCGCCGAAGGCGTCGAATGTCTCCTGTCTCCCGACGATGTCGTCGTGACCGTTCATCCTCCCCGCGAGGAAGAGGTCGCGCAACCGGCGGAAGAAGCCGCGACGCAGCCGGAAGTCATCGAAAAGGGCAAGAAGCCTGCGGAGGGCGAGGAAGGCGCCGCTCCCGCGGCGAAACCCGGCGCGGCCCCGGCAAAATAAGGAAAGTCCCGGAGACCGGCGGACGCCTTGCGCGTTCGCCGGTCTTTTTCCTGTCTATGAAACTTATCGTCGGCCTCGGCAACCCCGGAACCTCCTATGCGGGAACGCGGCACAATATCGGACGCCGTTTGATCGAGCATATCGCTGCCCGGGAAGGCGGGTCTTTCGCGAGGAAACCTTCCCTGAGGGCCTGCGCCGCCGAAGTTTCCTGGGACTGCGAACCCGTTGTGATCGCCTATCCCGAAAGTTATATGAACCTCTCGGGTGGTCCGGTGAAATTGCTTGCGGAGCATTTCGGGGTGCGGGACTATAAAAATCTTTTGATCGTGGTAGACGATATCGCGCTTCCGTTCGGGCGGTTCCGTCTGAGAGGGGACGGCAGCCCCGGTGGCCATAATGGCCTCGCGTCCATCGAGGACACTCTCCGGAGCGCCGCCTACGCGCGATTGAGGGTTGGGATCGGCGTTCGGCGCGAGGACGACCCGAACCGCTCCGCAGGGGCGGACGAACCTCTCCGTGACTATGTCCTGGCCGCATTCAGTCGCGCGGAGGAAAAAGAGATTCCCGGGCTCCTCGAACAGGGGGCCGAGGCCTGCCGGCGATGGGCCGTCGAGCCGTTCGCGAAGGCAGCCCACTGGGTCAATTCGACAAAATTGTAGGTTATCTTTTGTTGCGGAACAGAGGGCTTTATGTTACATTGTCACTCCTTTCAGGGCCTTCTGGAGGTTCCCAGCTGATTTGCCGCACGGAACGCCTTAGCTAAGGTAACCGATCGTCTACAGGAATAAGAGGAGTCAAGAATGAGAAAGTATGAGGGTTTGTTTATTTTTCCGACGGAAGCCACCGGGGAGACCCATAAGGACGGCTCTGCGGAAGTGGCCAGGTGGATTGAAAAGTTCCAGGGGAGGGTCCTCCAGAAGACCGATCTTGGAAAGAAAACCATCGGTCATCCCGTCGGGAAGCACAAGGACGGGAAGGTGTTGGTGGTCCAGTTCGAGATGGACCCCGCGAAGATGCAGGATTTCCACAAGGAACTCGAATTCCAGGAAAACCTCCTGAAGTACATGATCACGGTCCCCGACGAAAGGAAGGCCAAAACGCCTGTCGCGGCGGCCCCGGTCGCGCAACCGGTCACTCCCCAAACCTGAACACCTGAGGTGATGTGATGGCGGCAAATCTGAACAAGGTCATGCTGATCGGGAATCTTACCCGTGACCCGGAACTCCGGTATCTTCCTTCCGGGCAGGCCGTGGCCACCTTCACGATCGCCTGCGGGCGGACCTATATGGCCAGGACCGGCGAAAAGAAGGAAGAGGTCAGTTTCATTCGCATCGTGGTCTGGGCGCGGCTGGCCGAGATCTGCAACGAATACCTGAAAAAAGGCCGCCCCGTTTTCGTGGAAGGCAGGATTCAGACCCGTAGTTGGGACGGCCCGGACGGGAGCAAGCGGTATTCAACGGAAGTGGTTGCTGACAACATCCAGTTTCTCGGTTCCAAGCCGGGAGGCAAGAGCGAGAGCGCGGATGTGCCGACGATGGACATCGACAACACTATTTTTGAAGCACCGGAAGGTTCGGGCTCTTCCAGGAAGGGTGGGCCTTCGGTGTCGCAGGATGAACTTAAACCGGATGAAGATATCCCCTTTTAACCAAGTGTGAGCCATGGAAAGAAAACCCGAAGGAAAATTCGAAAAGAAACCTTTCAAGAAACCGATGAGGAAATCCGGCCGCGACGGTGATCGCCGGGGCCCCGGGGGTCTGAGAATGGTGCGCAAGCGTGTGCGCCGCGTCCTGCCTCCCCTCGATTACAAGGATACCGACGCGCTTTCGAAGTATCTCACGGAAAAAGGCAAGATCCTGCCTCGCAGGATCACCCGGCTCAACGCCAAGGACCAGCGGACGCTGAAGCGGCTTATCAAGCGTGCCCGGCACGCGGGCCTGATCTCTTTTCAGGCCATTTAACGAGGTGATGTGACATGGAACTTTTGCTTATCAAGGATGTCCCTGAAGTCGGTAAAAAAGGCGATGTGGTGAGGGTTCGCGACGGTTTTGGCCGCAACTTCCTCCTGCCCCGCAACCTGGCGATCCTCGCGACGCGCAAGAACCAGGATTTCTTCGCGGACCAGAAGGCCCGCAGTGAAATACGCAAGGCGAAGGAAAAGGCCGCGGCTGAAAAAAAGGCCAGGGAGCTGGCCGACCTCAAGATTGCGATCGAGGTCAAGGCCGGGGAAGGCAACAAGCTTTACGGTTCGGTCGGCCCCGACGAAATCCGCCAGGCGTTGAGCGCGAAGGGTTATGAGTTCGACAAGAAGCAGGTTCGCCTGAAAGAGCATCTCAAGAGCCTGGGAACCCACCAGGTGGACCTGGAAATCTACCCGCAGGTCAAGACACGCCTGGCTGTCGAGCTGGTCCGTCAGCCGTAATCCCGAAGTTTTAAACGAGGTCTTTGTGGCGAATCCCGAGACAACGGTCAAGCTTTACGAGAAGATCCCGCCCCAGAACCGTGAAGCCGAAATGAGCGTGCTCGGCGCCATGTTCTTCGACGAGACCGCTCTCATCAAGGCCATCGAGGTCCTCCGCCCGGCCTGTTTTTACGACCTGCGCCATCAGAATCTCTTCCAGGTCATCGCGGATCTTTTCGAAAAGAACCAGCCCGTGGACCTCATCACCGTTTCTGAAGAGTTGCGCAAACGCAAGCAGCTCGATGACATCGGCGGCATCAGCTATCTGACGCAACTTTCGACCTCCGTGCCGACCTCGGCGAACGTCGAGTATTACGCCCGGATCGTCAAGGAAAAGGCTCTCCTCCGCCAGCTCATCCATTCCGCCACGCAGATCGTTCAAAACAGCCTCGAGTCCGACTCGAACGCGAAGGAGATGATCGACACGGCGGAAAAGATGATCTTCGATATCGGTCAATCGCAGGTCGAAGGCAGGTCGGTCCAGATCAAGGATATCATCCACGAGAACATGGAAACGATCGACCGGCTCTTCCAGAAAAAAGAATATGTGACCGGTCTCGCGACGGGGTTCCATGAGTTCGATACGATGACCGCCGGTCTTCAGCCATCGGATCTCATCATTGTCGCCGGGCGCCCCTCAATGGGGAAATCGGCGTTCGCGACCGCGATCGTCGAGCACGCCGGCATCAACATGAAAAAACCGGTCGTGATCTTCTCGCTCGAAATGAGCAAGGAGCAGCTCGTTCAGAGGATGCTCTGCTCCCGCGCCCGCGTGGACGCTCAAAAGGTCAGGACGGGGTACCTCTCGCACCAGGACTGGCCGAAACTGACGGCCGCCGCCGGAAAGCTTTCCGAAGCGCCCATCTTCATTGATGATTCCCCCGCCCAGACCGTGCTTGAGATCCGGGCCAAGGCGCGCCGTCTCAAGATGAAGCATGACATCCAGCTGATCGTGATCGACTATTTGCAGCTGATGCAGGGCGTTCGTTCCGTCGAAAGCCGCCAGCAGGAGATCTCGGAAATCTCCCGGTCCCTCAAGGCGCTCGCGCGTGAAATCCGGGTGCCTGTCATCGCGGTCAGTCAGCTGTCGCGTGCCGTCGAACAGCGAACGGGCAACCGTCCCCAGCTTTCGGACCTCCGCGAGTCGGGCGCGATCGAACAGGATGCTGATCTTGTTGTTTTTCTCTTCAGAGAGGAATATTATGCTCCTTCCGAAGAGAACAAGAACAAGGCCGAGGCGATCATTGCCAAGCAGCGTAACGGGCCGGTGGGCTCTGTGCCGCTTGTGTTTATCAAGGAATGGACCCGGTTTGATAACCCGGAACTCTACCGTACCAACGAAGGAGCCCAATGAAGAAGTTTTTGAGCGTGTTGTTGGCGATCTGTTTATTCGCGACCGGTGTCCCGTCTGTTTTCGCGGAGGACGCTGCGCAGACCGGACAGAGTCAGAAAAAGATCGCCTCGGTCGAGGTTCGCGGTAACAAGATCGTCAGTACCGCGACTATCCTCAGCAAGATCCAGTCCCAGCAGGGGGCACCCCTCCGCCAGCAACAGACCAACGAGGATATCAAACGCCTTTACGACACGGGTTTCTTCCAGGATGTTCGTTTTGATGTGGAGGAAATCTCCGAAGGTTACAAGCTGATCGTCCGGGTGGATGAAAAGCCCATCATCCGTCAGATCCAGATTCAGGGAAATACCGTTTTCAAGGAGGACAAGATCCGGAAGACGCTCGGCGTGATGGAAGGACAAATCCTTGACCGCAAGGCCCTGAAGAAAGGGGAAGAAGAGGTCCGCCAGCTTTACGGGAACAAGGGGTACCGTTTTATCGATATCCAGACGGACGTTTCCACCGATGCCCAGACGAAAGAATCGATCGTCACGATGAAGATCTTCGAGGGCAAGAAGTTTAAGATCAAGGAAATCCGCTTCGAGGGCAACCAGTCCTTCCAGGCGAAACAGCTCTCCAAGCTCATGAAAACCAAGGCCCAGTGGTGGTTCCTCTTCGGGACGTTCAAGGAAGAGGTCTTCGAAAAGGACATCGAGCGCATCAGCTTCTATTATCAGAAGGAAGGTTATCTGGACGTGAAGGTGGTCCCGGAATTTGAGTACCTGAAAGACCAGAACCAGATCAAGATCCTCATCAAGATCGAGGAAGGACAGCATTATGTGACCGGGGAAGTGAAGTTCAAGGGCAACACGCTGTTCCCCGAGTCCGAGCTCTGGCAGTCACTTGAAATGCTCCCCGGCCTGACCTACTCGCAATTCTATGTTTCGCAGGACATGGAAAGCATCCGGAACTTTTACGCGTCGGAAGGGTATATCGAAGCCCGTGTCGCGCCCGACGTGAACCTGAACAAGGAGACCGGCAAGGTCGACGTCGTCTACGAGATCACGGAAGGGGAGCTTTTCTTCGTCGAGAAGATCCAGATCCGGGGCAACACCAAGACCCGTGACAAGGTGATCCGCCGCGAGCTCAGGATCCGCCCGGGCGGGCGTTTTGACGGGAAAAAGATCGAAAAGTCCAAGCAACGTCTCGAAAACCTCGGCTATTTCGAGGAAATCACGTATGACACCGAACCGTCGGATACCGCCACGAATCGCCGGGACCTGATTTTCCGCGTCAAGGAGAAGAGGACCGGCGAGCTCTCGTTCGGCGGCGGCGTCAGCTCGATCGACACATTCATGGGGTTCGCCGAGATTTCGCAGAGGAACTTCGATCTCTTTAACTGGCCGCGCTTCACGGGCGGCGGGCAGACGCTCGCGCTTCGCGGGCAGATCGGCACGATCAACCAGCAGTACGATTTCAATTTTGTCGAACCGTACCTTTTTGACAAGCCGGTCACGATGGATTTCAACACCTACTACACGGTTCGCGACGATTACAACGTGGACTTCAAGGAAAAACGCCTCGGTTTCAGCGACATCTTCTCGCGGCTTTTCAAGGATGTGTTCCGCGTCGGCGGCGGCTATGTCCTCGAGCGCGTCAACCTGACGGATGTGGCCGGCGATGCCCCGAAGGATGTGACGGATTTTGAAGGCGTGAACTGGCTTTCCCGCATCCGGGCCTTCACGAGTTTTGATAACCGCGATAACGTTTTCAATCCCACGAAGGGTCGCACCATCAATTTCGGCGGAGACATGGTGGGGGGCTTCCTCGGCGGCGACCAGGATTATTACATCCTCCGCGCGGCGTATACGGAATATCTGAGCTTCAGGAAGAAGCACATGATCGAGTTCCAGGCGCGCGTTTCCACGGCCCAGGAATTCGGCAGTTCGCCGTCTGTGCCGGTCTTTGACCGGTTTTACGCCGGCGGCCTCGGCACGATTCGCGGTTACGGCTATCGCCGCGTCAGCCCCAAGGATAACGACAACCCGGTCGGCGGCCAGACGCTGGGGATCGTCAATATCGATTACAGCTTTCCGGTCCCGAAACTGGACATGTTCCGGGGTGTGGTCTTCGTGGACACTGGTTTCGTGAACCCCGATGCGTATGATTTCGGATTCGGCGATGTCGTGGTCAGCGTCGGCCCAGGTATCAAGGTCAAGACGCCGATCGGACCCCTGGCCTTCTATTACGGTTTCCCGCTGGTAAACAAGGATACCGAGAACGAGAACGGTCGTTTCGAGTTCAGCCTTAGCCGAAGCTTCTAAGATCCCGCGGCAGACGGTCCGGACACCGTCCCGCGGTGCGGTACGCGCTTTCCGGCATGACCGCTTGTCCTGTCCGGACAATCAGTGGCAATGATAAACTTACCAGGAGGAAAAAATGAAAAAGATTTTCTGTGCGTTCGTGATCCTGACGGCGATGTTCGCGGCGATGGCGGCCCCGGCGTTTGCCGCCGAAATGAAGCTCGCTTATGTGGATATGGAAGAGGTCTTTGACGGATACCAGAAGACCAAGGACCAGGATCTGGTCCTGAAGACGGCCGGCGAAGCCAAGGAAAAAGAACGGAACGACATGATGGCGAGCCTCCGTTCGATGGAAGACGAGATCGCTCTCCTGTCCGCGGATGCCCGCGCCAAGAAGCAGGAGCAACTGATCGAGAAAAAACGTCAGCTCGAGGACTTCGACCGCAATGTCCGCCAGCAGCTTGCCGAACAGCGCAACAAGATGATCCGGGAGATCATCACGGAGATCGAAGAGGCGGTCCAGGCGGTCGGTCAGCGCGGCGGTTATGACATGGTGTTCAACAGGCGCATGCTTAATTACCAGAAGAAAGAGTACGACATCACGGCCCAGATTTCGGCTGAACTCGCGAAGAAATATAAAAAGGCCTGATCGCAGTCCATGAAGCAAAGAACGCTCAAAAGCAGTTTTGGCTTCGAGGGGATCGGTCTCCACACGGGACGGAAGGTCACGGTCAAGGTCAACCCCGCGCCGGCCAACAGCGGAATCCTTTTTTCGCGCGTGGATCTTGACCCCGCGCTGAAGGTCCGGGCTTCCCACGAGAACGTCCGTTCCGACGAAATGCGCCAGACGGCGCTCGTGGTCGGCACCGGGCTTGTCCGGACCATCGAACATTTGATGTCGGCTTTCCATGCCCTCGGCGTTGATAACGCGTGGATCGAGATCGACGGGGAAGAGGTTCCCGGCATGGACGGCAGCGCGCAGGAATTTACGCGGTTGATTCTGGACGCCGGATTTGAAGAGCAAAACGCCGAACGGAACTTCCTCGAGATCAAGGAGCCTGTTTTTGTGGACCACGGCGATCAGTCGATCATGATCGTGCCGGCTCCCGACCTTCAGGTTTCCTACACGCTGAGCTATCACGACGCGGACCTGGAAGACCAGTATATGACGGTTACCATCCTTCCCGAGATCTACGAGCGCGAACTCGCGCCGGCGAGGACCTTCTGCCTGAAAAAGGAGGCCGAACAGCTTCTCGCGATGGGTTTCGGGAAAGGGGCGAACCCTTCAAACACGCTGATCTTTGAACGTAACCGGCCGGTCCAGAATGAACTGCGCTTCGCGAACGAGGCTTGCCGGCACAAGATCGTGGACATCCTCGGCGATCTTTTCCTGAGCGGTAAATTTATCCGGGGGCATGTGATCGCCCAGAGGACCGGACATTCCCTGAACCTTGAACTTGTGAGGAAATTAGCCATGACTCTTGATCCCAACGCGGATTTGATGTCCAAGAAAACCCTGACGGTCGAGGAGATCCAGAAGATCATTCCGCACCGCTACCCGTTCCTCTTTGTCGACCGGATCGAGAATTTCGAGCCCGGGCTTCGCGCGACGGGCTGGAAACAGGTCACGATGAACGATTATTTCTTCCAGGGGCATTTCCCGGGACATCCCGTGATGCCGGGCGTCCTGATCGTTGAAGCGATGGCGCAGGTTGGTGGCGTAATCATGCTGGGGGAACCCGAGAACCGCGGGAAGATTGCCTATTTCATGAGCGTGGACCAGGTGAAATGGCGCAGTCCCGTCAAACCGGGCGATTCGCTTCGCATGGAAGTCGAAGTGCTTAAAAAACGGTCCAAATTCGGGCAATGCTCGGGGAAGGCCTACGTGGGGGACCAGCTGGTATGCGAAGCCGACGTGAAGTTCGCCGTGGTGGATGCGTGATGATGTCCTCACAGGCGATCGTCCACCCGACCGCGATCGTTCATCCTGACGCGGTCCTGGGCGAAGGGGTCGAGGTCGGGCCCTGGGCCATCATCGAGGGCACGGTC
>MWBI01000158.1 GCA_002068945.1 Candidatus Omnitrophica bacterium ADurb.Bin314 | reverse complement strand
ACGGCAGGAGGTGATGCGCTCCCTGGAATTCCTGCAGAGGATTCTCGCCTCTTTGCCCCAGGGTGCGATTTTTTCCGCCCCCGGGCCTCTCGCGCCGGGCGCGCTGGCTGTTTCCATGGTCGAAGGATGGCGTGGTGAAATCATGCATGTGGCGTTCACCGACGGCCGGGGAGGCCTGCGCCGTTACAAGATCAAGGACCCCTCGTTCCATAACTGGTTCGCGCTGACTCTTGCCATGCGCGGTCAGGAGATTTCGGATTTTCCATTGTGCAACAAGAGCTTTAATTTGTCCTACAGCGGGCACGATCTATGATCCGCGCCGCGAATGAAAACGAGGTCCCGGTATGCTGAAGATCTTGATGACGCGTTTCAGGCAGGGGTGCCGGACGATGGCTTTTCCCAAACGAAAACCGCCGGTTCTGCCCGCCCGCTACCGTGGTCGTCCTCTCGTGGCAGGCCTGGAGGAGATCGATCTCGGAAAGATGACCTTTGTTCCGGACAGCGGCATCCGTCATTCCAACGACTTCCGTATGGCGACATGCCGCCGGCAGGATCTCGTCCTTCAGGGCGAAACGTATGCCTTGGCGCGCGCGGTGAATCGAAAGATCGTGAAGTTGTTCGGCAGGTCTCTCAAATTGAGGCAGGTTTCAGCGGGGGGGTGTAATGCCTGCGAGGCGGATACGAACGTCCTGAACACCCCCGTTTTCGACCTCAGCCGCTTCGGTATCCGGTTCGTGGCCTCGCCGCGTCATGCCGACGGAGTCCTCGTCACGGGCCCCGTGACGCGTAATATGAAAGAGGCGCTCCTCAAGACCTATGAGGCGGTGCCGGACCCCAAAATCGTGATCGCCGTGGGCGCCTGCGCGATCTCGGGGGGGATCTTTTCCCGGAGTCCCGAAGTGTCCCGGGGCCTGGACACGATAATCCCGGTGGACCTTTATATTCCCGGCTGCCCGCCGCATCCGATGACCATCCTCGACGGATTCTTGAGATTGCTCGGGCGGCTGAAAAAGGAATAGCCGGATCCGGCAATCCCACAGGCGCCTTCCCGCAAGATATCGCCCCTGCGGCCGGAGAAGGGGCTATAATCCACCATGAAAAAAGGTTTATACATCCACATCCCATTCTGCAAGTCGAGGTGCCATTACTGCCATTTTATCTCGATCGCGGACCCCGGGCCGGATGTGCGGCGGAGATTCTTTAACTGTCTTTTCAGGGAGCTTGACCACGCGCGCGCGGAACACGGCGCGATTGAATTTGATACGATCTATTTCGGAGGCGGCACGCCCTCGCTTTTGACCGAGGACGAAATGACGGAGATTGTAAACAGGATCCGCGCGGCGTTCGGGGTCCGGCCGGGGGCGGAGATCACCTGCGAATGGAACCCCGGCGATGGCGATGAAGAAAAACTGAGGGCCTTTTCGGCGCTCGGCGCGAACCGGATCAGCCTCGGTGCCCAGTCATTCCGGGATGATATCCTCCAAAGGCTCGGACGACGGCATACGGCCCATGACACGATCGTGACGCTCGACCGGATCCGCGGCGCCGGGATCACCAATGTCAGCCTGGATCTCATGTTGCGTCTCCCGGGACAAACGGTCGTGGATTTCCGGGATTCGCTCTGCCGCGCGGTCGGGCTCGGCGTTTCCCAGGTTTCCCTTTACGACCTCGAAATCCACGAGGAGACGGTCTTCGGGCGCATGCAACGCGAGCAAAAGCTCGATTTACCGGCCGAACAGGTACACGCGGCGATGTATGAAGCCGCGATCCGCACGCTCACCGGCGCCGGGTACGAGCATTATGAGATCTCGAACTTCGCACGGCCGGGTTTCGCCTCGCGGCACAACCTCATCTACTGGCGCAACGAGGAATATCTCGGTCTGGGGCCCGGTTCATTCTCTTATCTTGCCGGCGTCCGTTCCGGGTTCGCGCATGACCTCGAAGGCTATTTCAGGAAATGCGAGACCGGTGAGTGGACGAACGATGTCGAAGATGTCTTGAGCGAGGAAGACAAGGAGACCGAAAGTTTCACGATGCGGCTGAGGCTTTGCGGGGGTGCGGCCCCATCCCGTTTTCCGGTTCTCTACGAGAGGATCAAGGACAGGGCCCGGGAACTTCTCGACGGGGGATTTCTGGAATGGGCCGGTGATTCGCTGAGACTCACGACGCGGGGGAAATTTCTCTCGGAAGACGTTTTCGGGTTCCTGCTTCGGAAAGAATAAGACGGTTCTTCGGCGAACAGGCTCAAGCGGCGGCGATGCCGGCAAGCGGAAAACTCACGCCGAAGATGAAGAGCCGGCGGGTCGCCATGAACCCGAGACGCGTTATTTTTCCTTTCTGTTCAAACCGGACAAAAAGCCGCACAGCACATACCGCGAGAGAAGGATCTTCTTCGTGCGGCGCGGCACGCGTGGCGATTATTTCTTCGCCTTCCCCTGGTTCGCGACGGCTTCCATCGCCGCCTTGATCTTTTCCGGATCGCCAAGATAGTAATGTCTGATCGGCTTCAGGTCCTTGTCGAGCTCGTAGACGAGCGGCATGCCGGTCGGGATGTTGAGCTCCACGATCTCGCTTTCGGGGATATTATCGAGGAATTTTACCATCGCGCGGAGGCTGTTGCCATGCGCCGCGACGAGGACCTTCTTGCCGGATTTGATGGCCGGCGCGATCGTATCGTTCCAGAAGGGGATCACGCGCGCGACGGTGTCCTTGAGGCATTCCGTGAGCGGCAGTTCGTTCGGCTTGAGGTTCTTGTAGCGCGGGTCGAACGCCGGGCTCCGTGGATCGTTCGGTTCAAGCTTTGGGGGCGGCGTGTCGTAACTGCGGCGCCAGATCTTGACCTGCGCCTCGCCGTACTTGACGGCCGTTTCGGATTTGTTGAGACCCTGCAGCGCCCCGTAATGACGCTCGTTCAGCCGCCAGTCCCGGATGACAGGGATCCACATCAGGTCCATCTGATCGAGGACGTTCCACAGGGTGCGGATCGCGCGTTTGAGAACGGAGGTGAAGGCGACGTCGAAGGTGTAGCCTTCTTTTTTGAGAAGGGCGCCGCCGTCCCTGGCCTCCTGAAGACCTTTTTCGGAGAGGTCCACGTCATACCAGCCGGTGAACCGGTTCTCCTTGTTCCAGATGCTTTCGCCGTGACGAATCAGAACGAGCTTGTACATTACCAAATCCTCCTTGGGGAATACGGGGCCGCTCCTGCTATGGGCAAAAAACGAGTGCCCCCGTTCTTTTTATGATGGAAGGGCGATAGTGTAACACTATCCTTCTGGCAGGGAAATAAAAAATCCGTCTGCAAAAACCGCACGACCCGCGTTTCAGCCTTTCTTTTCTGCGGGACTGACACATGACCTCCAACCTTTCTGTTCCTCGAAGAGAGCGGAGTTTCGCCGGCCAGAAACAGGGACACTTGTTTTGTGTTTATCGGTGAGCGTCCGCGGATTTGATTTTACCGGGCCCTGCGAAAAGCGGAGGAGATGAATCCGCGGGAGCGACGGCCCCGGCTGAAATGGCGGCCGGAGAAAGAGGCAACGATCTGGGGTTTGACCGCAATGAATTTTTCGAGCGGCATCTCGGGATGTTCCGAGACGGGAAGGGCCATCCGCATGAGCTTTTCGATGTTCTTGACCTCTTTGCCCTGCTCCGGCGTCGCGAAGGAAATGGCGTGTCCCTTGTGGCCGATCCGGCCGGTACGGCCGATCCGGTGGATGTAATTTTCCGCCTCGTCAGGCAGGTCGTAATTGATGACGAGCTCGATTCCGTCGACGTCGATGCCTCGCGCGGCGATATCGGTCGCGACGAGGATGCGGTAACGGCCGCTCTTGAAACCGTCGAGAGCTTCCCTGCGCTGGTTGAGCGATCGGTCCGCGTGGATCTCGGCAGATTTGTGACCCATATCGCGGACCGCCTTGTTGATCTTCCAGGCGTTGATCTTGGTGCGCGAGAAAATGAGGACGGTTCCGTGGTACTGCGCGAGAAGCTTCTGAAGCAGCTGCCGTTTCGCTTCTTTTTTGACGATGAAGACCTCCTGCGTGATCTTTTCCGCGACTGTGCCGGATTTCGCGATTTCGACCGAGACGGGAAGTTTCATGTGCCGGGAGGCGATCTTCATGATCTGGTCCGGCATCGTGGCGGAGAAGAGCATTGTCTGGCGCTCGCGGGGGAGCTTCCGCAGGATCTGGTTGATTTGCGGCGCGAAGCCCATGTCGAGCATCCGGTCCGCTTCGTCGAGAACGAGGATTTTGACGTCGTTTATGAACACGTACCGCTGTTCCATATGGTCGATCAGGCGGCCCGGTGTTGCGATAATGATACGCGGGTGCTGGCGGAGCTCCTGGATCTGCTTGTGCATCGAGGCGCCGCCGATCAGGACGGCGAATTTCTTCTGCGGGGCGATCTTGCGAAGACTTTGATGGACCTGGAGCGCGAGCTCGCGGGTCGGGACCAGGATCAGGCCGCGGCCCTCCCCGGTTGCCAGGCGCTGGATCATCGGAATTCCGAAGGCCATGGTCTTGCCGGTACCGGTTTGCGCGATGCCGATCACGTCATGCCCTTCGATAGCTATGGGGATGGCCTTCTGCTGGATCGGGGTCGGCACCCTGAACCCGAGCCGGCACAGGGTATCGAGAATCCGGGGCGCTATTCCGAGACCGGAAAAGCTGGCTTGGGAGGGCGGTTCACTTGCGGGATGTTGATGCATGCGTGCCAGTATAGGGGTAATTGGCTCAAATGGCGAGAAATAGTTTTTATACCCGGGAACGAAAAAAGATTGTCCGGGAGCAAAAGTTGCTACCGGAAGAAAAGGGCGGTGATGACCTGAAAAGGTATCAGGCTTCGCATTTTCCCCGGAGCAAAGGGGATAAAAACGGTTTTATCCGGAGTTTTTCGTCTCGGGTCAGATATTTAAAACCCCGGATATGTCCGAGGCAATGGGGGGAGCCGCAGGCGCACCGGAAATCAGCTCCCCAGACCTCCATGTCCCATTCGGTAGTCAGATAGTGATACGTGATCTCTTCGCCCCGGGAAATATCCCGGAGGGCGATAAACCACCGGCTTTCGATATCAAGCCGTGTGTTGGGTGAGCAGCTATGGTTTATGAAATCCTCAGCCACCAGATAATCCGTATCGATGAACTGGGTTTCGGAGACCTGGACTGCCTCCGGGGTTGAAACGGCGGCGTCGACAAGTTCCCCGGCCAGGAAGCAGACCTTTTCCCCCGACCGGAATCTTCGATTCGCGACAAGCGAGAAGCCCTTGCTGCCCGCCGGGACGATCTTCAGGGTCTCCGGAACGACGACTCCGCGGAGGCGGTCGGTCTGCATCATGAATCCTTTTCCTGTATCGTTAGTCTCTGTGCAGAAAGTTTTGAAAGATCCAGGGGTTTTTCCTGTCCAGCTTTGCCTGGGGATTTTTCGGAAAAAAAGACTGGTAGTTCTTGAACGGGGTCCAGTCGCTCGGTTCCGAAACAAAAGTTCCCAGATAAGGCTTTGCGACCTTAAGCACCTCATCGTGGGGGAGATCGTCCGGCTGGCAGACACCCCGGTTCGGATTCTTGATTATCCATGTGACGGCCGCCACGACTCCGATGGCAACCTGGATGGTGGTAGCGTTCTGGTGCGGAACGAGTTTTCGGGCTTCCCGGATGTCCAGAATGCTTCCCGTCCACCAGGAAGTGTACGGGTGTCCCATGATCAGGGCCCCCAGGGCATCCCTGCCTTTAATGATCTCATCCGTGATGATCCGCAGAGAAGGCTGGAGGTCGTAGTTGCGGCACCGGAGTTCGTGAAGGGACGCGAGCGTGCTGTCGCAGGGCATGTAGACGTAATGCACCGTCGGGCGGTATACGGCCTTGTTGTTTCGCCACACCGTCAGCCGTTCGGAAATCGAAAATGCCTCGGAGTGACGGATGACCATCCCGACGATTTCGCACGAAGGCACCCAGGAACGCACCCACGTGTTCATGCCCATTTGGGAAAGAAATATCTGGTTTTTCGGCCCT
>MWBI01000157.1 GCA_002068945.1 Candidatus Omnitrophica bacterium ADurb.Bin314 | reverse complement strand
CGAGCGTGACTTCGATTCGATTCACGGCGCCATCCGCTCCGGACCTTGCGGCCTACGTAGGCCTGGCATCACGCTCGGCCACCGTGGCCATGTCCTTGTCGCCGCGCCCCGAGAGGTTCACGAGGACGATGCCGTCCTTCGGAAGGGCGGACGCGGTCCGGTAGACGTGGGCGAGCGCGTGGGAGCTTTCGAGCGCCGGGATGATGCCTTCGAGGCGGCAGGTGCGCCGGAAGGCTTCGACGGCCTCGTTGTCCGTGACGGAGACGTAGGTCGCCCGTCCGGTTTCGGCGAGCATGCTGTGTTCCGGCCCCACGCCGGGGTAGTCGAGCCCGGCGGAGATCGAGTGCGCCTCCTGCACCTGGCCGTACTCGTCCTGCATGAGGTAGCTGCGCATGCCGTGGACGACCCCGGGCACACCCCTACCGACCGCAGCACCCCCTGCCGGCTCGACGCCGACGAGTCGGACCGGGAGGTCGGCGAAGCCGCTGAAGATGCCGATGGCGTTCGAGCCGCCGCCCACGCAGGCGATCACGGCGTCCGGCAACTGGCCGGTCTTCTTGATGATCTGCGCGCGGGCCTCGCGACCGATGATCGACTGGAAGTGCTTGACGATCGCCGGATAGGGATGCGGCCCGAGGGCCGAACCCAGCAGGTAGTAGGTGTCATCGACATTGGCGGCCCTTCAATGCTCCGTTCAGCCGCGAAGAACAGCGAGTCCGTTACGGTCGTCACCGATCCCGCCGATTACGACCGCGTAATCGCGGAAATGGACGCGAACAAGAGTTCCGTGACCGGCGAGCTCCGGTTTGATCTCGCGCAAAAGGTCTTTGAACGCACCTCCGCGTACGATGCCGTGATCAGCCAATACCTTGCCGCGCACAAGAAGAAGACCGACACGGAGGGCCTTCCGGCCCAGTTCGTGTCTCATTTCAAGAAAGCCCAGGCTCTGCGCTACGGCGAAAACCCGCACCAGAAGGCGGCGTTCTATGCCTGCACCACGCGCAAGGCCTCGGCCGCCTGGAAGCAACTCCATGGCAAGGAACTTTCCTACAATAACCTGCTCGATATCGAGGCAACGCTGGATGTCCTCGCCGAATTCAGCGCGCCCGCGGCATGCGTCATCAAGCACAACAATCCCTGCGGCATCGCCACCGATCCCGACCTTGTGAAGGCCGTGGAAGGAGCGATCGATTCCGACGCGCTTTCCGCGTTCGGCGGAATCGTAGGGTTGAACCGTTCCTGCGACCTGAAAACGGCGCAGAAGATTCTCGAAAAGCTCGGATTCTTCGAGGTCCTGATCGCCCCGTCGTTCAAAGCGGCCGCGCTCAAGGTCCTGAAGGAGCGCAAGAACCTCCGCCTGATCGAGGTCGACGATTTCCGCGACGCCTATCCGTATGATTTCAAATTCCTCCGCAGCGGTGTTCTTGTGCAGGAAAAAGACCGTCCGATCCGGGAGCGCATGGCGAAGCTGAAGAAAAAACTCCGGTTCGTGACAAAGGCGAAGCTGACCGGCGCCGAGATCGACGCGCTCCTTTTCGCCTTCCAGTGTTCGAAGGTCGTAAAGTCGAACGCGATCATCCTGACGCAGGGCAAACGCACGGTCGGCGTGGGAGCAGGCCAGATGTCGCGCGTCGATTCCATGCAAATCGCTCTCTCGAAGGCCGGTTATCTCGCCGAAGGCTGCTACATCGGTTCCGATGCCTTTTTCCCGATGCCGGACTCGATCGAGATCGCGGCGAAGCACAAGGTCAAGGCCATCATCCAGCCCGGCGGTTCCATCAGGGACGCGGACGTGATCGCGGCCTGCGATGCGGCCGGCATTGCCATGGCGTTCACGGGCGAGCGGCATTTTAGACATTAAATGAAACGCGACACATGCCGCGAAGCCACGAGGGAATTCCCGTGACGCGCGGCATATGGCCTTGTGGCTCGGAAATGAACTACTCCCAATCCCTCAGCTATCTCGATTCATTCCTGAATCTGGAAAGGCTGAGCCATCTCCCGCGAAATTCTTTTTTTAACCTGCGCCGGATGGAACATCTGCTCCGGATCGCGGGCCGCCCCGAGAAAAAATTCTTTCCCATCCTCATCACAGGCACGACCGGCAAAGGTTCCACCGGTTTTTTTCTCGAATCCATCCTGAAAGAGAACGGTATTGCCGTTGGTTATTATCACTCACCGCACGTGGAAGATGTCCGCGAACGGATCCGCCTCGACGGACGGATGGCTCCGGAAGCGCTCTGGGCCTGCGGTCTGTCCCGGGTCCGGACGATGCTCGCGAAGCACCCCGTGCCGGCCACGCTCGGATGCCTGACCTATTTCGAGATCATGACGTTCCTCGCCATTCTTCTTTTTTCGGAGACTGGCCGCCGTATCGGGATCTTCGAGATCGGTCTCGGCGGAAGGCTCGACGCGACGAACGTCCTCCGGGCGCCGCTTGTGATCCTGACGCCGATCCATCTCGATCACACGCATTTTCTCGGAGACACGGTCGCGAAGATCGCGCGCGAGAAGGCGGGGATCATCAAGAAACACTGCTGTGTCATATCGGTCCGGCAGACGCCGGAGGCCGCGCGGGCGATCCGGAAAGCGACTGAGAAAAATCACGCCCGCGTTATCGAAGCGAATCCTTATCGAAAAGGAAAAGCCGGACTGGCCGGCGATTTTCAGAACGTCAATGCGGGGGCCGCGGTCCAGGCCGCGCGGGTTCTCCGGCTTGTCTTCGGGTTCAGGATCGATCCGGCGACCTACGGGCGGGCGCTGATAAACCGGGACTGGAAAGGACGGATGGAGACCGTTCCGAATCGGGGAAGGGTCTTTATCCTCGACGGGGCACATAATCCGCTTTCGGTCCGGGCTCTGGCGAGATCGTTCGACACCCTCTGCGGCCGCGGGCGGCAAAAAAGACGCCTTGCGGTTTTTGGAGCGATGCAGGATAAGGATTCGAAAAAAATGCTGGAGCATTTGAGCCGGAGTTTCGACAGCGTCGTTCTCACCCGCGTCGGAAACCCGCGCGCCCGTTCCGTCGGGGCGCTTCTTGACGAAGCGAAAGGGCTTTTCAAATGTGTGGTTCCCGCGCAAAATACCGAAGAAGCCCTTGCGCTGGCCCGTGAATTGACCGGTGACGGGGAAAAGATCCTGGTGACCGGATCGTTTTATCTGGCCGGTGAAGCGCGTAAAATCCTGAAAAACGGGATTCGGAATCAGGTCCTGATTATTTAAATGCCCAAACTCGAACTTGAAGATACAATCGCGGCGATAGCGACTCCTCTCGGGGAAGGCGGCATTTCCGTTATCCGGTTGAGCGGCCCCGGAGCCTTCGCGTGTGCCCGTCCCTTTTTCACCGCACCGTCACCGACGTCGATCGAAGAGTTTCCCGCGAACACGATCCATTGGGGAAAGATCGCCGACCGGGAAGGCCGCATGGTGGATCAGGTCCTTCTCAGCGTGTTCCGCGCACCGCATTCCTATACGGGACAGGATGTGCTCGAAGTCAGCTGCCATGGCGGTCTTGCCGTCACGAAAAAGATCCTCGGCCTTTTTCTCGCCAACGGGGCCCGCCACGCCGAACCGGGGGAGTTCACGCGCCGGGCGTTTCTGTCGGGCAAGATCGATCTCACGCAGGCCGAAGCGGTCCTCGACCTGATCCATGCGAAAAGCGACCGTTCGCTCGATATCGCGGTCCGGCAGCTCGCGGGCCAGCTTTCCCGGAGGTTCAAGGCCCTGAAAGACTTGATCCTGAAGCTTCTCGCGCATCTGGAGGTTTATGTCGATTTCCCGGAAGAAGAGCCGGAGACCGATGTAAACGAGGGGATGCGTGAAAGGTTCTCGGCGATCGAAGCCGAAATGCGATCGCTCCTTGATGGATTCGGACGGAACCAGCTGGTCCGCGAGGGTGCGCTGGTGACGATCCTCGGAAAACCGAACGCCGGGAAATCCTCGCTGTTCAACGCGCTTCTCGATCGCGACCGCGCCCTTGTCTCCGATATCCCGCATACGACCCGTGACCATCTCGAGGAGTCGCTCGAGATGGGAGGTTTTTATGTCCGTATCCGTGACACCGCCGGCCTTGTCCCGGTCCCCGGGCATCCGCTTGAGCGCCTCGGCATGGAAAAGACCCTCCAGGCCATCGCGGAAAGTCATCTCGTGCTTTTCCTCGTTGATGGTTCCGTGGGCCTGGATGACGATGACCGTCATGTTTTCGAAAAAATCCCGAAAGAGAAAGCGCTTCTTGTGCTTGTAAACAAGGCGGATCTTCCGATGAAACTGGATGCGGCGGGACTTGCCGCTTTGACCGGAGGAACGGACAGCATCCGGATCTCCACTCGGACCCGCGAAGGGCTCAAAGAGCTCGAACGGAAGATCGCGGCTTTCCTTGAAAAGGAGACCGGAGAAGAGGGTGAGCAGATCACCAAGCTCCGGCACAAGGATGTCCTGGAAAAAGCCCGTGACGCGGTGCGTCGCGCAAGAGAGACCTTTGACCGAAAAGAATCCTTCGAACTTGTGTCGGTCGATCTTCGCGACGCGATCGAGGCCATGAAGGAATTGACCGGCGAGATTTATTCGGAAGATATCCTGGACGTTCTTTTTTCAGAGTTTTGCATCGGGAAATAATATGGCCCAACAAGAACCGTTCGACGCAGTCGAAGTGACCGACACGACCGGGAAGCTCTTCACCCGCACCCGGTCCCGCCGGTATATGGATTGGCTTCGCATCGGCGTGTATACGCTGACCATCGGAGTCTTTGCGGCGCTCTTTACGACGGGTGTTCTGGACCGGGCGGAGAATATAGTCTTCGATGCGTTCCAGCGTGCCGGCGGATTCACGCGGACCGATCCCCGGATAGCGCTGGTTGAGATCACCGGCGAAACGATCGATGAGGTAGGCTCCTGGCCCTGGCCCCGCCGCTATTTCGCCGTCATGGCCCGCTTGTTGGACCAGTGGGGCGCTGCGGCGATCGTTCCCGATATCACCTTTCGCAACGAGACGACCCCGCGGGATGACCAGGATCTGATCCGGGCGCTTCAAAGGATCCGTACGCCGCTCTATCTCCCGGTCGAGTATGAGTTACGGCGCGACAAGAAGTTCTGGATCCACGGACTTCCCGTGGTCATTGAAAAAAGCGACGGGAAGATGGAGTGGGTGCACTCCCTCGCGGAAATCGAAGCCAGTGCGAAAGGGCTCGGGCATCATTATTTCGAGCCCGATCCCGACGGTGTCCTGAGACGGTTTTCCCCGGAGCTTTCGTCCGGAACGACGGTTTTTCCGCAAGTCGCGTTGTTGGCCGCCCGGGAGATTTCAGGGGGCCCGGCCGTTCCGGAAAAGAAGGATGTTCGTGCGACGGAGATCCTTCCGTGGGTCGCGGGGTGGGAGAACCGTTTCACGCGTTTCAGTTATTCGGATCTCATCCATAGCTACTATGGCCTTCAAAAAGGCATGGTCCCCGTCATTTCCCCCGAAGCGGTAAAAGGCAAGATATGTTTTATCGGTGTTACCGCCGGAGGAAACGCCGAATCGAGGATGACGGCCTTCGGGGTTTCCTGCCCTCGCGTAGCGCTTAATGCCCAGATCGCGAATGCCGCGCTGACCGGACAATGGATCCGCGGTGTTCCCCGGCCGGTGAACCTGTTGCTCATCCTGATCACGGGCGTCGTTGCCGCTTTTCTGTTCATGGTGCTGCGCGGTCCCGTGGCGCTTATTGCCGGTTTCTGTTTCGGACTCGGATGGCTTGGGGCCGCGTTTGCTGTTTTCAGGTTCGCTCGCGTGTGGATTTTCCCGGCGCATCCGATGCTCCTGATCTTTTCGCTTTTTGTTTTTTCTGCGATCTATGTCCAGGCTACCGCCACGCGGGAACGCTCGGCCCTTTTTCATCTTGCCACGCGTGACGGATTGACGGAGCTTTATGTGATCCGGCATTTCCGTCTCATCATGAACCAGCTTGTCCGTGAAGCGTTCATGCGGAAAGAGCCTCTCTCGGTCATTCTTCTCGACATCGATCACTTCAAGGGGATCAACGATACTTACGGCCACCTTGCCGGGGACATGGTCCTCAAGAAAATCGCCCACACCCTGGTCACGTCCATCCGGAAGAAGAGGCCGTTCTCGCAGGTGGACTTTGCGGCCCGTTACGGCGGGGAGGAGTTTATTCTCATGCTCCGGAAATCGGGGTTCCGGGAAACGGTCGAAAGGGTCGCAGAACGGCTCCGGCAGAAAGTCGAAGGCCTCAGCTTCGAATGGGACGGGAAACCTTTCCGGGTCACCATCAGCCTCGGGGTGTCCACGCTTCGCCCCGGAGAGAATGTCCCCGATCCGATGGTCCACCGCGCTGATGTCGCTCTCTACAAAGCCAAGGAATCCGGGCGGAATAAAGTTTGTTCGGAATAACCCTTCACAACGCAATTTTAAATTTGCGATAGCCGCCCGTAGCGCCTCGCAATGCCTTTCAAGATGATCGAACGTTATTCCGTGTATCCGGGTGCAGAATATCGCTGATTTTCGGTTCTCTCGCGTATTAACGGCAGAAGCGGCGCAGCTTGTTTTCTGACGGAAGATTTGTAAACTCGAAAAGGGGCTGCCCCATTGAAGGGCCGGGACATTCAGCCAAAAAAAATGACTCACGCGCCTTCCTTGAAAAGTCCCGGCAGAGAACGTCTCTTCCCTTGATGCCCCCCGAGTCCTCCGAACCGCTTCCTGCCATGAACGTTCTTCCGGTAAACAGGCGCGAAGATGTTCCCAATCCATCGCTCGATTACCCGCACCGGCTCCAGAAGCTGGTCGAAGACGAGGAATCGAAGAAAAAAGACTGATCGCCGGTTCCC
>MWBI01000156.1 GCA_002068945.1 Candidatus Omnitrophica bacterium ADurb.Bin314 | reverse complement strand
TGCGCAGTCATAGCCTCTCCAAATAAAGGAGCCGTACCATGAGCGAAAAAAAGATTTTTATCACGGAAAAAGACGCCTCAAGACTCCGGGATCTGGTCAGGGACGGAACAAATTTCGGCGAGAACGGCCCTTTTTATCTCAAGCAACTGGTAAGCGAGCTCGAACGGGCCGAAATCGTCGAGTCGCAGAAAATCCCGAGAGATATCGTCACGATGAATTCCCTTGTCCGCTTCCGCGACCTGGATACCCGCGAGGTCTACGAATACAGCATCGTCTATCCAAGCTCCGCGGATCATCGATTGAACAAGGTCTCGATCCTGGCGCCGATCGGCATGGCGCTTTTGGGATGTCGCGTTAAGGACATCGTGGAGTGGCCGGTCCCCGCAGGAGTCCGCCGTCTCAGAATCGAGGAGATTCTTTACCAGCCCGAAGCGGCCGGAGAATTCGACCTTTGAGGTGGGAAATCACATCTTAAACGCCAGCCTTGGGTCCGGCGCGACATCAAGCACAAATCTACAACAAGAAGGAGAACCTCATGATGCGATTCGATAAAAAAGTCCTCTGTATTGGATTCGGCTCGGTCGGAAGATGCACCCTTCCCCTCCTGCTCAAGCACATCCAGATCCCTTACACTAACATCACCGTCCTGGACTTCGAAGACAAGCAGAAAGAACTCGCTCCCTGGATCCGGAAAGGCGTCCGCTACGCCCGCGAGCGAATCACCCCGGTGAACGTGGCCCGCACCCTTTCCAAATATGTGTCGCCCGGCGGGATGATCCTCGACCTTTCGTGGAACATTGATTCGATCGACATGATTTCCTGGTGCCATGAAAACAATGTTCTGTACGCGAACACCTCCGTCGAGGAATGGGACCCCTACGCCAATATCGACAAAAAAACACCCCTCGAAAAATCCCTTTATTTCAAGCAGCTCGAGATCCGCAAAATGACGTCCCGGTGGACCGATGGGGCGACCACCGCCGTTCTCGATCACGGCGCAAACCCCGGGCTTATCTCTCATTTCACAAAACAGGGCCTGCTGGACATTGCCAAAAAGGCCATCCGGGACAAGACCACCCTGAAAAAAGACCGGATCATACTGGAACATTTTGTCCGCGAGGAAGAGTTCTCGCATCTCGCGATGAAACTCGGCGTCAAGACAATCCACATCAGCGAACGGGACACCCAGATCACCCGCCGCCCGAAAGAAGTGGATGAGTTCGTCGGCACCTGGTCGATAGAAGGGCTCCGCGAAGAAGCCATCTCTCCGGCCGAAATGGGCTGGGGCACCCACGAGCCGGAACTGCCACCGCTGGCTTACGTCCCGGAATACGGTCCCAAAAACCAGATCTTCCTTTCACAAATGGGAATGAACACCTGGGTCCGTTCCTGGGTCCCGAATTTTGAGATCGTCGGCATGGTCATCCGTCACGCCGAAGCGTTCACGCTTTCGGAGCGGCTCACGGTATGGAAGAACAACAGGCCGATCTATCGCCCGACCGTCCACTACGCGTACATGCCCTGCAACGAAACGCTTGCCTCGATCCACGAACTTCGCTGCCGGAATTATGAGCTGCAGCCCAAATGCCGCATCATGTCGGACGAGATCATCTCGGGAACGGATATCCTGGGGGCCCTCATCATGGGGCATAAATACAACTCCTGGTGGACCGGAAGCATGCTCTCGATCGGGGAATCGCGGCGTCTTGTGCCCCACCAGAACGCTACTACCATTCAGGTCGCGATTGGGGTTGTCGCCGCAGCGATGTGGATGATCAAAAACCCCAAAAAAGGCGTTTGTGAACCGGAGGACCTGCCCCACGAAGACGTGCTCGAAACCGCCAAACCCTACTTGGGCACTTTCGTTTCGGAAGCTTCCGATTGGACTCCCTTTACGAACTATCAGGCGTTTTTTCCGGAAAACCCCGAAACGATCCTGGACAAAAAGAATCCGTGGGGATTCAAGAACTTCCTCTTCAAACCCTGAACGCGAACCAGTCTGGACGGAAGGGCTCTATGGTCCCGGAAAAACTCCACCTTCCCAAGAGTGATTTTGAGCGTCTGAACGAGGCGATAACGGTCGCCCGGGAGATGGGCGACGGACGGGATATCATTCTTGGGAAGCTCAAGAAAAAGCTCAAGTCCGCCGAGGTGGTCTTATCCGATAAAATGCCGAAAAACACCGTCACGATGAACTCCGCCGGGAAGCTCCTCTGGCTCGACACGAAAGAGGTTCGTTTGTTCTGGCTGGGGTTCCCTTCCGCAGTGGATCATGACGGGAACAAGGTCTCGGTTTTTTCATCACTCGGCATTGCCCTTTTGGGCGCCCGGGTCGGCGAAGCCACCGCTCAGGAGGTCCCGACAGGCCACCGCATGTTCAAGGTCCTGAAACTGCTCTATCAGCCTGAGGCGATGCGGGACTATCACCTGTAGGCGGCGGAGACCGCCTGATAATATTTCTTGACTGGAATATTCCATAAATGGTATGTTCCGGCATGAAAAAGCTTTCCATCGACCCCAAACTGCTTTCCAGAGCCGCCAGGACGCTGAAGGTGCTGGCGCATCCCGACCGTCTCAAGATCATCGAAGCGTTGCGCGTCAAGGCGCGCTCGGTCGGAGAACTCGTCGCGAAGCTCAGGATCCCGCAGGCCGCGGTCTCCAAGCACCTGATCCTCCTGAAAAAGGCGGGCATTCTTGCGAGCAAAAGCGAATGCAATTTCCGCTATTATTCCCTCGCCAACACCAAAGTCCTCGGTGTCCTGAATTGCATCAAGAAAAGTTGTTCCAGGGAGAATTGATGTCATGCGTATTCTTATTGTAGGAGGCGTGGCCGGCGGCGCGTCCGCTGCGACCCGCGCCCGGAGACTTTCGGAAGAAGCCGAGATCGTGATCTTTGAACGAGGCGAACACATTTCCTTCGCCAATTGCGGACTCCCCTATCATATCGGCGGAACCATTCCGGACCGGGACCGTCTGATCATCCAGACTCCCGAGGCCATCCGGAAGACCTACAGGATCGATGTCCGCACTCGCACTGAAGTTTTACGGATCGACCCCCCCAAAAAGCAGGTCATCACGAAAGATCTCGCCACGGGGACCGAACGGAACGAGCCTTATGACTTCCTCATCCTGAGCCCCGGCGCCGAACCCGTCCGCCCCCCGCTCTCCGGCATCGATTCGAAACAAATCTTCACGCTCCGGAACCTCGCGGACATGGACGCCATCAAAAAAGCGGCGGCAAACGCGAAGGAACGCGCGCTCGTTATCGGAGGCGGCTACATCGGACTTGAAATGGCGGAAGCGTTACGCGGGCGACAAATCCCCGTCACGCTCGTGGAGATGGCCCCGCAGGTCATGGGCCCCGCGGATCCGGAAATGGCGGCACCCCTGCATCAGGAGCTTTTACTTCACGGCGTCGATCTTCGTCTGGGGACTTCGGTTAAGGCCTTCCGGGACGAAAAAGACGTTCTTTACGCCGACCTCAGCACTGGCGAATCCCTGCCCTTCGACTTTGCCGTCCTCGCAATCGGGGTCAAGCCCGAAACAAGACTCGCAAAAGACGCCGGCCTCAAACTCGGGACCCGCGGAGGGATCCTGGTCGACCCCGGGATGCGGACGAGCGATCCCTCGATCTTCGCCGTCGGCGACGCGATCGAAATCAAGGATTTCATCACGGACGAGTCTTCGCTCATCCCCCTCGCTGGACCCGCAAACCGCCAGGGGCGGATCGCTGCGGATAATATTTTCGGCCGCAATTCAGTTTACAAAAAAACACAGGGCACCGCGATCTGCAAAGTCTTCGGCCTCGCGATCGGCATGACGGGTGCGAGTGAAAAGACGCTGAAACGACTGAAAACCCCTTACGAGAAGGTTCATATCCACGCCGCCTCTCACGCGAGCTACTATCCCGGCGCGGCGAAGATCGATCTCAAGCTGATCTTCGATCCGAAGAGCGGAAGGATTCTCGGCGCGCAGGCCGTCGGAGCAAACGGGGTGGACAAACGGATCGACGTAATCGCTACGGCCATCCGCGCGGGCCTCACCATCTACGATCTCGAAGATATGGAGCTTTCCTACGCTCCCCCGTTCGGATCCGCCAAGGATCCTGTCAATTACGCGGGATTCGTCGCCGCGAACGTCCTCAGGGGCGACCTCAAAATCTTCCATCCGGAAGACCTCAAAAATCTTAAAAAAGATCAGCAGGTCCTCGACGTTCGTCCGAAGGAAACGACCGTCACGGGCATGATCCCCGGCTCGATCAATATCCCGCTGGAAGATCTGAGGGAACGTCTGAACGAGCTGTCCGCGGACAAAGAATATCTGGTTTATTGCAAGGTGGGTCTGCGTGGCTATCTTTCCTGCCGAATCCTCGCCCAGAACGGCTTCAGATGCCGGAACCTGACGGGAGGATACGAAACTTATCAGGCGAGCCTCGGGATCGTTTCCAGGCGACCCATCACGCAGGAAATGAAAAGCGATACGAACGAAAGGGAGCCTTCCATGGACAAAAACGAACCGCCGGGCACCACCAGGGAGATCGACGCCTGCGGACTCCAGTGCCCCGGACCGATCCTCAAGGTCAAAAACGAGATCGGAAAAGTGCGGCCCGGCGAAGCGATCCGCGTTTCGGCGACCGACCCCGGGTTCGTGAGCGATATCAGCGCCTGGTGCCAGAGCACGGGGAACGAACTCCTTGAACTGAAACCCGCCGCCGGGAAATACCAGGCCACGATCCTGAAAAAAGAACCGAAACCGGGCGGGGGCGCGCCCGAGGGCGCAAATCCCAAAAAGAAAACAATCGTCGTCTTCAGCGCTGATTTCGACAAGGTTATGGCCGCGTTCGTGATCGCCAACGGAGCACTCGCGATGGGAAGCGAAGTGACGCTGTTCTTCACCTTTTGGGGACTGAACGTTCTCCGGAAGCCAAGACCCGGCCCTGTAAAAAAGAACTTCATTGAGAAAATGTTCGGGTTTATGATGCCGAAAGGAGCCGAGAAACTCGCGCTTTCCAAAATGAATATGGGCGGGATGGGGCTTCAGATGATCAAGGGCATCATGAAAGAAAAGAACGTCGCGTCGCTCACCGAATTGATCCAGAGCGCGCGGGCCTCGGGCGCGAAACTGGTCGCCTGCTCCATGTCGATGGATTTGATGGGTATCAAAAAAGAAGAACTGCTCGACGGAGTTGAAGCGGGCGGCGTCGCGATGTATCTTGAAAACGCCGAACGCGGCAACGTGAATCTTTTTATTTAACCCCTCGATCTTTTTTCGGGGGACAAGTCCCAAATCTCGCAAGGACGAGGGATCCAGGCAAAAAAACAACCCACCAGGGAGGGGGTTTAGCATGAAGATACTATCTTCGCTTTTACTCGCGGTATTTCTGCTCTCCGGCATAACGGCGCCGGCGTTCGCGGAAGAAACCGCTCAGGCCGCGGTAACTCATATGCCGCTGATCGGCGACGACGCGCCCGCGTTCACGGTCGAGACAACACAGGGAACGATCAATTTTCCTTCGGATTACAAAGGCAAGTGGATCATCCTGTTCAGCCACCCCGCGGACTTCACGCCCGTCTGCACCACGGAGTTCATGACGTTCGCGACCATGATGCCTGAGTTTGAGGCGCTCAACACCCAGCTTGTCGGTCTTTCCATCGACAGCAAGTACAGCCATATCGCGTGGCTCAGAACGATCAGGGAAAAGGCCGAATACAAGGACATGAAGGACGTCGAGGTAACATTCCCGCTGATCGAGGACATCAAGATGGATGTCGCGAAAAAGTACGGGATGCTCCAGCCAACCGCGAGCAATACACAGGCCGTCCGCGCGGTCTTTTTCATCGACCCGAACGCCAAGATCCGGGCGATCCTCTACTATCCCCTTTCGAACGGCCGCAATTTCGATGAGATCAAGCGGCTCCTCATCGCAATGCAGACTTCCGACGCTTTCAGGGTCGCGACCCCCGCGGACTGGCGGCCCGGCGAGGATGTGATTGTGCCCCCGCCCGGCTCCTGCGGCACCGCGAAGGAGCGCATGGAAACATCCGGGCAGGGTGAAGTGGATTGCAAGGACTGGTTCCTGTGCTTCAAGAAACTTCCCCGGACTGAGGTTGAGCAGGCCGTCAACAAGCGGTAAATTCGTCCCATGACCCCGCGGGTCAGAACAAAAATGATCCGCGGGGTTTTCACTGTTCCAGGGTCCGTTCACTTCAAACTCAGGAAAGGAATTAAAATGGTCAAGATCGATGTGAATTTGTGTACGGGTTGCGGGGATTGCGCGAGTAACTGCCCGGTGGAAGCCATCAAGGTCGTCAACAATAAAGCGACCGTCAACGACCAGTGCATCGATTGCGGTGCCTGTGTCGCCGGATGCCAGCCTCAGGCAATTTCCCAATAATCATGCCTCAGAGAAGCGCGGCGGATCATTTTCTCGGGAAAAACGGTTGTCCGAGGCTCAACTGCGCCAGCTCGGTCGCGGAAGCCTTCAAGGACAGGTTCCCTCTCGAAGGAAAGACCGTCGCGCCTCTTTCTGCCTGCGGCGGAGGCAGGGCCCCCGGCGGGCTCTGCGGTGCATTCTTCGCGGCAAAATCCATCCTCGAGATTTACGTGCCCCATCGGCTGGAAGAAAGCCTCGAAGAAATGCGGCAAGCCGCGGGCTCTTTGCTTTGCCGCGAAGTCAAATCCCTAAAAAAACTCCCGTGCCACCACTGCGTTGAACTCGCCGCGAAGCTGCTCGCGAAAGATTAAACCGTCTCAGCCCGGTCTTCAGGAGATCAGGGCCACTTTAAAAATCCCGGCGGTTGTCTGGTCGGCGCCGCTCCCGAAAAGACCCTGCTGGACACCGAGATCAAAGCGAAGGTGATCGTTTACCGGGATAATGGCGCCAAAGACCATGGTGACAAGCTTTGAACCTTTCCCCGACTGTTCAAAATCATGTTCATAGATCACTTCCACCTGGGGCTGGAGCCAAT
>MWBI01000155.1 GCA_002068945.1 Candidatus Omnitrophica bacterium ADurb.Bin314 | reverse complement strand
AATCCATCCGATGACGCGGGGGATATTCCCGAAAGCTGTGCCTTCTTCCCTCTTCGTCACCCGCTGTTCCGCGCGCGTCGGCAAATTCTTATCACGGTCATCCTTGATGAATCTTTTGACGACTCTTTTTTTATTCACACGCGGAAAGAGCGTGCGGTACCAGTCGATCCCCGCACGGATCGCGGACGGCACAACATCAGTAACAAGCGATAAGGCGCCGAGACCAAGCGTGATCGCAAAAGATTTCCCGGTTGTCGCAAGAAGCGGCAAGGCATATGAACTTCCCGCAAGGAAAGAGACAAGCCACGCCGACCACAACACCGCGGTCAGAACACCCGTAGAAGCCGCTGACACCGCGAAGACCTCGGGAACGCTCCAGAGAACCGGCTGTTTATGCGTTTCCCGGCCGCTCGTGAACTCATCCCGCGCCTCGGAACGACCAGAGAAGGAATCCCGTATCGCCTCCGGAACTCGTTCGAGAGGACAGAACCAGGATTCAGGGAACGTGTTTCGTCCAAGCGGGATCTCCGAGAGATCGGCATTGTCCGGCACCCTGACAATCCTGTACATGCCATCGATCAGCGTCCCGACATATAGGCTACCGTCATGGACCCTGAGCTCCCAAATCTCATTGATATCAAATACCAGCCGTGGCCCGTTTGTAGCAACCCTCACTTCAACGAACCCACTATCATTCATCCGAATATGGAGACGGCTCTGAGTCCCTTCGCGGCCCGCCAAAGCATTATTAGCGGCTTCCACGAGCGTTCCAATGTCGCGTACTTCTGAAGGGGTGGGGATCACCTTTCCATCCGGCGTGATCGTCACATCGCCATACTGTCCATTTGTTAGCAGGCCCCGGATGCGGAATCCTCCGCCGAGTTCCCTGGTAACGCGCGGCTCGCCGGCAAATCCGTATAAGATCATCATCCTCTTATCACCGGACAACACCAGAATAGCGTCCGTCCCAGGGATCGGCGTTGTCGTCAGCTCGCTCGTTCCCTCCGCGAGAGGAGTGACCGCAGATATCGCGGAACTGGACACAGCGTTCGTCATCGGAGCAAATGTGACGCTAAATTTGTAATACCCGGTCGGTCCAGCGGCATCATCAAAAGCATAGAGCGGGATCTCTTCGCCGGGTGCTATCACAACACCATCAATCAGACCAAGCCGATCAGCCCAATCCGCCGGACTTAATGAGGTTGCCCGCTGAAGGGTAACCGACACCAGATTATCAGTGGCGTCCGGATTGGAAACAACCCCCGCAACCACCGCCAGATTACCCGTCCTATAGAAATCAGTGAAACGAGCCGTCACATCCGCCATCGCCTGTTGCAAACCCATGAAAAGGGCCAGCAATGACGCCAACACCGGAGAGATCGAACGGGGCGTAGCGGTCGTCCCCCCGGACAACCCATCAAGAGAACCCGATCTGATCTCCATTCTGCCGCGCCGGTCAATGACCTGCGCTGCATCGCCAAGCTGCGCGATATTTTCCCTGGGACCCCAATTCTGCTCGCCGCGCGTGATCAAAAACTTCCCGGGCACATTCTCATGCCTGGTAATGGCCACCTGGAAAACCTTTTTGTCGGGACGGGAAATGAATTCCGCCACGCCCTCCGCGTTCTTCTTCAACAGCGTGACCTTGAAGCCATTCTCACTCACTTCATAACGCAGTTCCAGGCCAAGGGCCCCATACGTGGCCGGAATAAAAGTTCTTAAAAAATCCAACTGGGCTTCGATCTCTTCCATCGAATCCGAAGTTTCGGCGGTCAGGTCCATTGATTCCCCGAACGGCAAGGCGAAAGCGCGCATGGCGTTGGCGCCCATCGCCTCGATGACATCAGCGCTCAGCATCTTTGAGAACAGCTCGATCGTGGCAGTATCGAAGATCGTGGAACCGCGCTGGAGCATGGAACTGCGGTAAAGTTTTTCGTCCGACTTCTCGGACAGCCGCGGCGTCAGGATGCCGTAGCTGATCTCATTCTCCCGGAAGATATCGCTCATCCCGTCGGTGTGGAAACCGCCGGTAATCAGCACCGCCCTGGTCTCCGCCCGGGAACTCATGACACCGGATATCTTTTCGTAGAAAACATCCTCGCGGGCGCGGGCGAAACCGTAAAATTCGTCGGCCGCCTTGTAGAGATCGAGAATCTGGCCGCGGAATTTCCGATCGACCCTTTTCGATTCAAGCTCTGTCTGCGCGAGTTTGAGGTCCGCCCTGATCTGTTTGGCAAGCGCCTTGAGACGGTCCATGACGGGATCGAGCGCGAGCTCGGCCCTGCGGGCCTCGAGTTCCTTCCAGTCGCGGCGGGTCAGTTCAAGATGCAGGAGCTTTCGAACAAGCTCGGTGTCCCGGTAAAGGGCCAGAAGTTGTTTCTGTTCCCCGGAAACCGCGATGCGGTCGAGGACCTGCCCGAAAAGGCGCTGAATCTCGGCAAAAAGCCCCCGGGAATCCAGTTCGCTCTTGAGAATCAAATAGCCGGCTTGTACGCTGAAATGGGGATAATCGCTGAACCGGAACCCCTTGGGCCCGGCCTCCGAGGCGAGTCGTTCGAGCAGATAACGGGGTTGCAGCGCCTGGGCAGAACCGTCCTTGCCCTTGCGCGTGATGCTGATGTGCTGGTCCCTGAAATTCACGATCCCGTCAATGAGGTCCCCGGAAACACCAACCTTCTTCAAGTAGGCAAGAAGCGACGCCTGTTCGGCGGCGGCCTTCGCGGGATTCAGCTGTTTTTCCATGTCCTGGAGGACAAGGAGGCGCGTGATCTGGGGCCACTCCACCTGCGAGAAGAGACTTTCCATATCGAGATCCAGGAACCGCTTCGCGTCAGCGGCCAGGGAACGCACATACGGCATGAACTCGCGGTAACCATTCTCGAACTTTTTCCAGTCGGAGATGACGCGGCGCATGTCGCCGCCGGCGATCTTGCTTGCGATCATCGAAAGGCGGGATTCGAGACCATCGACGAACCGGTTGATGACGGTCTCGTTCTCATACACAGCCTTGAGGGCTTCGTAATTCTTCCGGTAAAGGCCGGCGGACTCGATACCCTCGGCCCGGATCTTCTGGCGGTCCGCCTCAAGGACAAAAAGTTCCGCGCCCGTCAGTTCCCCTTTTCGGGCAAGACGGTCCGCAAGCATGCGGTTACGCTCCGCATCGGGGAAGAATTTCAGATATTCGGGATTGAGCGTATCGGCGGCGCCTTCCACGAAGATGGTTCCGATCCCGTATTGCGAGCTCAGATATTCAAGGAGCCCCTTGATCCTGGTCTGCGCGTCATAGTTCGCGTGCGCGTTCTGGATGTGGAGTACGAGCCGGGGATCTGTCGAAGGAGGCGCTTCAAAGATATCGTCAAGGCTCGCGAGGTCGGCCGGAATATCGATTTGAATGAATCCGGGTTTTTCCTGCGGAACGGCAATCTCGATCCCCGCCGACGGAGCGGCGAAGGCAGCCTGATTCAAAATGAAGCACAGGACCGTCAGACAACTTGTGACGCGCCAGAATCGCGTCCTGTATTTTGTCGTCGTCATCGGCTATCTCCTCTCAAGCTAAAGACATTTTTTGTCTTTTGTATAATACTTTGCAAAGGTAACACCGCAAATCGGATAATACAAGTCCTGAACAAAACGAATATGGAGAAATTCTTATAAATTTCATTTTTAGTTTTTGTTATCTTTTGCGTGTTGATCTAATAGAAAGTTAACCTATGAATGTGTTACTGTCAATATGATTGTAATATTATTTAATATAATCCAAGACATTGATTTTAAACGGGTTACGTTAAATAAAAATTAAACATGAAAATATTTTCGCTACTGATAATGGAACAGAGGTATCGAATGGGAAGGCTAGAAATCAAAATCGATGACGGGATCGTCCTCGATACGGGAATCGGGAAACTCATCCCGGTCATCATCCCGATACTCAGAAGACGATCCGGAACCCCGGACGGCCCGCAGGAGATGGGGCGGGATTTCGGTAAGGAACCGGGACGGTAAATTGTGATGGATCGCGCCATAGAGACGGCGCGCCGAAGCGTATGAAATGTGGAGTTTCTCCCTGGCACGAGTAATCCCGACATAGCAAAGCCTGCGCTCCTCCTCGATTTCATCCGCGGACCCGAGATAGGAGTTCACATGCGGAAACACTCCCTCTTCGAGCCCCACCATGTGAACGACGGGAAATTCGAGGCCTTTGGCGGTATGAAGCGTCATCAATGTCAGGACGTTCGTCCCCTGGTCCCATTGATCGAGATCGGTGACAAGCTCAATCGACTCGAGAAACAGCTCCAGGGGCGACAACCGCGGACCGGATACCGCCGCCTGAGGGCCATCACCCGTCAGTCCGAAAATCCCGGCACCGTTTCCTCCTCCGCTTTGAACAAAATCGTCGATCACGCTGAAGAACTCCTCGATATTCCCGACCCTCGCTTCCGCCTCGGCTGTGTGTTCGGCTTCAAGTTCCGCGATGTAGCGTGATTCTTCGAGCACGCGTTCGAGAATATCCCGGACGGGAAGCTCCCGGCTTTCCTTGCGAAGCCGTTTAATCATCCCGTAGAACTCCGTCAGATTCTTTTTGACGCGGGGCGCCAGCCCCCCGATCTTCGCGACATCCGCGAGCACGGAATCCCACGAAGAAACATCTCCCGCGGCCCGGGAAACCTCCGCCTCAAGTGTCTCCATCGCCTTCTTTCCGATGCCGCGGGCCGGAACGTTGATCACCCGCTTGAGACTGAGTTCGTCCGTCGGATACGCGACCAGGCGAAGATAGGCGATCACATCCCTGATCTCCTTGCGATCGTAGAACCGGACGCCGCCGACGATCTTGTACGGGATATTGGCGCGCCGCAGATGGTCTTCGATCACGCGGGACTGGGCATGGACGCGGTAAAAGACCACCTGGTCTGCGAGTTTTCGCCCCGCCGACCTGTGGCGCAGGATGTTCGACACGACATATTGTGCCTCGTCGACCTCGTCTTCCGCTTCATAGAGTTCAATCGGTTCGCCACCCTTTCGTTCAGTCCAGAGGTCTTTGGGTTTTCGCATCTGGTTGTTGCGGATGAGATGGTTCGCCGCGTCCAGGATCACGGACGTGGAACGGTAGTTCTGCTCCATCCGGATCACGCCGCACTCCGGATAATCCGCTTCGAAGTTGAGGATATTCCTGATGTCGGCTCCCCGCCAGGCATAGATCGACTGGTCCGGGTCCCCGACGACCGTGATCTGTTTGCGGGCGGCGGCCAGCAACCCGGCAAAGCGATACTGGGCATGATTCGTGTCCTGGTATTCGTCGATCAGGATATACCGGAACCGGCTCTGCCACGCCTTCAGGACTTCGGGGGCGCGGTCATAGAGCGCCACCGTCTTCATAATCAAATCGCCGAAATCGCACGCCTTGAGGCGGCGCATTTTCTCTTCGTAGAGCATGTACACCTTCGCGACCGCGTCCTGGTAGACATCCATCGCCTTTTCCGCGAACTGACAGGGCGTCCGGAGATAATCCTTGGCGCGCTGGATCTCCTCCTTCACTCCCTTGGGATGGACCTTTTTCTCGTCGAAACTGAGCTCGCGGATGCACTCCTTTATCAGCTGGAGCTGGTCGGATTCGTCATAAACAAGGAAATGGGGATCCAGACCGATCGCGGCGCCATCCATGCGAAGGATGCGCAAACAGGTCGAGTGGAACGTGCTGATCCAGACCTGCTGGTTCGTGAGCCTCTCGACGCGAGCGCGCATCTCCCCCGCCGCCTTGTTCGTGAAGGTCACGCCGAGGATGTTGAAACCCGGCACGCCCTCGCGGATCAGATACGCGATCCGGTGCGTCAGGATGCGGGTCTTTCCGCTCCCGGCGCCCGCCAGGATCAAAAGCGGCGTCTCCTTTGGCCAGGTGACAGCTTCCTTTTGCGTCGGATTGAGATTTGCCAGCAGATTTTCGGTCATCATGGGGTCAGGGTCAGCGCGAGCGCGCGAGACCGATCGGTTCAGTCATCCTGTATTTTATATTTCCCGAACGCCTCGCTGAAATCGTACCCATCCGCAAAGTCATCAAGCTTGTCGCCGGGTTGTTTACTGAGCAGCTTTGAATCAATGAGAGCAAAAACGATCTTTCCGAAATCCAGCGTCGTCCGGACCCCCCAGTACTTCAGCACCGTGAGCGCCATCGGGCCGAACTGTTTCAGGGCGTACTGCCGGATCCCCTCGAGAAGTTCGGGGCCGGAGATGTGACGCGGTTTTTTAAAGCGCGAGACCGTGGCATGAAGCGCGGCCAGCACGAACGTATACGCCTCAAACTTGAACGACGGATCCCGGTCAAGGATCGCTTCGATTTTTTTCAGATATTCACTGCGCTCTTCCATATCATCCGGCTCCCGTCATCGGCTGCACGGCTTCTCTCACCGGAGCAACAGGCCCGTCGGCCAACCGTGCATTGCGCGCGATCTTTTCCGCGCGAAAGAAAATGTCGGCGTCCATCTCGGCCTCCCGGATCCGAACGCCAAAAACGTGTTCAAACCCCCGCCGGATCCCGCGGGCCAGATCCGATGCGCTGACACCCGGGAGAAGGGTGAGCGACTCATGATGCAGTAACACGCCACCGGAACGTTTCTGGGCGCCCCCCGCGATCTTCCGCCCCTTCCACGCGAGATCACGCGCCACGGGATACGAGAAACAATCGTTCCCTTTCGGAAGGTCTTCGGTCTCCTCATAGAATTGCGGATCAACCCCCAAACCCGCGAACGCCTCCCTGACGGCTTCATGGATATCGCGGTAGCTCTCCTTGACCGTTTCGAGACGTCCCGCCGCCGGCGCGATAAGCGTAAAAACAAGGTCCCCGCCGTGAAGGACACAACCCCCGCCCGTGATCCGCCGCGCGACCGGGACCGCAGGATGGTTCTTCACAAGCGGGGAACGCTCAAGATCGTCCCCGGAGCGAAATGAAAAACCGGCGGTAATCCAGGGCCCGGAGGAAAGATAGAACCTGAGGACGGTTTCGCGGCGGGAATTCCCGAGGTGCTTTCCGAACAGGACACTATCGAACGCCATCTGAAAGGACATCGGCGCGCTGATGAATGGAAGAAGTTGCCAGATCATGCCGTGAAGGAATCGACCGTGCCGGAGCACGTAACGCTTAGCCCACCCGGGCTTCTGCTGCGACGGCTTCCTCGCGGAGCAGATCACGGTAGGTCAGGATGGGTTTACGCGCGGCAAGAACGTCGTTCGGCCGTCTCACCGGAAGCGTGTACGGGGCGTTCTTGACCTTGGCCGGCTCCGTCTCGATCTCGAAAGCGATCCGCTTCATGGCCTCGATAAAGAGGTCCATCGTTTCCCGGCTTTCGGTCTCGGTCGGCTCGATCATGAGGGCCTCGGAGACCACCAGCGGGAAATGGACCGTCGGGGCATGAAAACCGAAATCAAGAAGACGCTTGCCGACATCGCCGGCATGAACGCCTTTCGCGGCGGCCTGCTTGAGCGACAGCACGAACTCGTGAAGGCAGGGCTCATCCACCGCGACCGGGAACACCGTCCTGAGTTTTTCGCGGAGATAATTCGCGTTCAGGATGGCGCCCTCGCTCACGCGGAGCAGGCCGTCGCGGCCGATCATCTTCAGATACACATACGCGCGGAGCAGCACGCCGATATTCCCGTGAAAGGATTTCACGCGCCCGATGCTCCGCTGCGGCTTCGGCGCCCACTGGACGCCGTCCCCTTTCTTCTCGACAAGCGGATACGGCATGAACGGAACAAGATGCTTTTTCACTCCGACCGGTCCGGCCCCCGGACCGCCGCCGCCGTGAGGCGTGGAAAAAGTCTTATGGAGATTCACGTGCACGATATCGAACCCCATGTCGCCCGGCCGCGCGATGCCAAGCAGCGGGTTCAGGTTCGCTCCGTCATAATAGAGCAGGCCGCCTTTTTCATGGACGAGCCGGGCGATCTCAAGGATGTTTTCCTCGAACACACCCAGTGTATTCGGGTTCGTGAGCATCAGACATGCCACATGGTCATCGAGCACCGCCTTCAGGCTTTCGAGGTCCACGCGGCCGCGGGCGTTCGATTTCACTTCGATCACACGATAACCGACCAACGCGGCGGTCGCTGGATTCGTCCCGTGGCTTGAATCCGGCACCAGCACTTTCATGCGCTTTGAGTCCCCGCGCGACGCGTGATAGGCCCGGACCAGCATCAGGCCGGTCAACTCACCGTGCGCGCCGGCGGCGGGCTGGAGCGTGAAGCGATCCATGCCGGTGATCTCCCTGAGCCCGTCTTCGAGTTCGGCAAGCATTCGCATCATTCCCTGCACCGTCTCCGGCTTCTGCAACGGGTGGAGCGCGGCGAACTTTTCCCGGCGCGCGGCCCATTCGTTGATCTTCGGGTTGTACTTCATCGTGCAGCTGCCAAGCGGATAAAAATGGGTGTCGACCGAAAAATTTTTCCGGGACAGATTGATAAAATGGCGTATGGCGTCAAGCTCGGCAAGCTCCGGGAAAAGAAGCGGATCCCGCCGCGCGAGACCGGCGGGCACGGAGGCCTTCGCGAGCCTTTCCTTCGGCATCGTGACACAGCGGCGTCCCGGGTTGCTCTTTTCAAAACTGAGACGGTCATCCCTGGAGATCAGCATTTGGCCAACGCCTCCGCGAACCGGTCAATATCCTCGCGCGTCTTCGTCTCGGTCGCGCACACGAGAAAGCGGTTCCTGAGCTCGGGGTAATAGGTTTCAAGCGCGACTCCCGGGAAGATCCGTTCCGCAGCCAGTTTCTTTTCGATTTGCGCGAACGGCACGGGACTTTTCACGACGAATTCATTGAAGATCGGCTGCGATACGGCGACCTCGAAGCCCTTGATTCCGGCGATCTTTTCTCGCAGGTAAGTGGCCCGGTCCAGGTTGAGTTCCGCGACCTCCCGCATGCCCTGCCTGCCTAGAAACGTCATGTAGGCGCAGGCCGCCAGCGCGCAAAGGGCCTGGTTGGAACAAATATTGGATCCCGCCCGCTCACGGCGAATATGCTGTTCTCGGGCCTGGAGCGTGAGGCAGAACGCCCGTTTTCCATCGGCGTCTTCCGTGGCTCCCGCAATACGGCCCGGCATCCTGCGAAGAAGCGCTTGGGTCGTGACAAAGTATCCGAGATAGGGACCGCCGAACGACACCGGCATCCCGAGAGGCTGTCCTTCCCCCGCCGCGATGTCCGCACCCCATTCCCCGGGGGAACGAAAGAGGGCAAAAGAGGCAGGATGTCCGGAAAGGATCAGAAGGGATTTGTTGGCGTGGACCTGATCCGCGATCCCCGCGAGGTCCTCGACGATCCCGAAGAAATTCGGGGTCTGAAAGATCACGCCCGCCGTATCGGCATCCAGCTTCGCGGCGAGACTCTGGCGGTCAAAACCACCGCCGGCCGTGAACCCGAACTCCTCGACGCGACAGGTGCTTTCCGCAAGGTAGGTGCGGATGACTTCCCGGTGATGCGGATGAACGGACCGGGCAATGAGGATCTTGGGACGCTCCGTGTGACGCAACGCGACAAGCGCCGCTTCGGCAAGGCTCGTCGCGCCGTCATAATGAGAAGCGTTCGACGCCGCAAGGCCCGTCAGTTCAGCCATGAGGCTCTGATACTCAAAGATCGCCTGGAGGGTTCCCTGCGAAGCCTCGGGCTGATACGGCGTGTAAGCGGTGCTGAACTCCTGGCGCGAGATGACCTCCTGGACCGCGGAAGGGATGAAGTGGTCATAACTTCCCGCACCCAGAAAGCTGAGAAAATCAAGACCGGAGGTATTGAGAGCTCCGAGATCCCGTACGAGACGCTGAACCTCAGGTTCGCTCATACCTTCCGGAAGCGACATCTCCGGACCGCGGAGCGCCGACGGGATAGCGCGGATCAGATCATCAAGTGAAGATACCCCGATTTCCCGAAGAAGACCCCGTTTCTCGGGCCCGGTCAGTGGAATGTACGGCATCGCGGTCCGGGTATCAGTGGCCGGCGCCGGACTGGATAAACTCGGCGTACTGCGCGGCTGTCATGAGGGTGTTCAGAGCGGAGGGGTCCGTTACCTCCAGCTCAAAGAGCCATCCCGCCCCATACGGGTCCTGGTTCACGAGACCCGGATTGGATTCAAGCGCCTGGTTGAAATCCGAGATGACCCCCGCCAGAGGAGCATAAATGTCAAACGCCGCCTTGACCGATTCGACGACAGAAGCCGCCTTGCCCTGCGCGACCGCGTGGCCTTTCCTGGCAAGCTCAACGAACACCACATCCGAAATCTCCTTCTGGGCGTACTCGGTCACGCCAACCTTCCCCTTGTTTCCGGTCAACGCGATCCATTCGTGGGTTCTGGTGTAACGCAGGTTCTCGGGAAAATTCATGCAATCCTCCGGTAAAATTTGGAAGTTCAAACAAAATGACGCGGCATTCTACTATTTTCGCTTGTAAAAAGGTAGGGAAACCACGCGCGCCCCGGCCGCGGCGCCGCGGATCATGACATCGATCTCAGTTCCCGTCTCGGCTTGCGCCGTTTCAACAAAGGCCATGCCGATATTCCGGCCCGCGAAGCTCCCGTGCGCAGGGATAAAACTCCCGCTCGTGACCCATCCGACCTTCCGTCCGTTCTGCCGAACCTCACATTCATGGCGCGGAATCCCCCGGCCCGTCATCTCGAATCCGACGCGTTTTTTCGGAATACCGGCGGCCTTCTGCGCCTTCAACACCTCCAGCCCCGGGAATTCATCCTTGGTCAGATCGATGGCCCATTCAAGGCCGGCTTCAAGAGGAGTGATCTCATCACTTAATTCATGGCCATAAAGAGGCATCGCAGCCTCAAGGCGCAGGGTATCGCGCGCGCCAAAGCCAACGGGTTTGAGCCCCTTTCTTCCTCCGACCTCCAGAAGTACATCCCAGACGGGCTTGAGACGCTCGAGAGGCACCATGATCTCGAAACCATCCTCGCCCGTGTAGCCCGTTCGGGCGATGATCCCGCCCTCGAAATCGCGGTACTGGAATCGCTTCAGCTGCGTAAAGAAAACGCCAAACGCTGCGGAGACGATCGCGGCCGCCTCGGGACCCTGGACCGCGAAGAGACCGTACTGGGGCGAAAGGTCCGTCACGACCGCGCCTTTCGGAGCGCGGGCGCAGAACCATTCGAAATCCTTCGCGATATTTCCGGCATTGACAATGATGAGGAACCGGTCCTCCCTGACGCGATAGACAATAATGTCATCCACCATCCCTCCGCGATCATTCAGGAGGGGCGTGTAAATGGCCTGCTGGAGCTTGACGGGAGCAATGCGCCGCGGAAGATTCCGCTCGAGGAATTCCAGGGCCCGGGGCCCTTCGACGAGAATCTCCCCCATATGGGAAATATCGAAAATACCGGCCGCGGCACGAACCGCCTTGTGCTCTTCGATGACGCTCGAGTAATAGAGAGGCACTTCCCACCCGCCAAATTCACCCATGCGGGCACCGAGAGCGACGTGCTCGGCATACAAAGGAAGTTTTTTCGAAACGGTCTCCAGGGTCATCGGTTTCTCTGGGGTTTAACAAGGATAAAAAATATCGAAATGAACGGCGCGGATTATAGCGAAAAAAGCGCCGAAACAAAAGATGGATTTTCCGGACGGAGAGGAAAAATCAGAAATAATCCGAGAACCAGCGACGGATCGCCGCCGCCAAACGGGTCAGAAGGCTGCGGGAGGTAAAAAGCGCCTCATTTTCCCGCTTCGCGGTCTTGATCCAGCGGAGCATGCCCGTAACGGGGGTCAGCGAAGGATCCCGCATGATCTCCTGCGCCGCCTCGACCTGCCGGGTCACTCCCAACCGGGCCTCGACCCCGAACTCTTTTTGCAGCCATTCGAGGAATCCGTCGATCATGACCGAACCGCCCGTGAAGATGATGTGCGGGTGACGGACCTTTTCATCCTGAATGAATTTCCCGGAATCCTCGAGAATCCCGTTCATCCAGGTTTTCGCGTGTAAAAAAAAGTGATCGACAAGCTCCCGGCGACGCACCGACTGCTGAACTTTCTCATTACGGGTGACAAGCGGCACAAGCTCCTCGCTCAGCCGATCCCCTTCATCCAGGGTAGCGAATTTGGATTTCACCTTATCGGCGTCCCTCTCCTCGATGTGATAATCCCTCGCGATGCATTCGGTGATCCACACCGGCGGC
>MWBI01000154.1 GCA_002068945.1 Candidatus Omnitrophica bacterium ADurb.Bin314 | reverse complement strand
GCGTGGACCCCCGTGTGTCGGGATTCCGGATACAACTTGTTACGGGTTCCGGTATGCGTGGGACTTCCGAGGCAGTGAAGAACGGGATCACGGTATCGACCGGCGAGGCGGTGATCCTGGCTGACGAACGAGCTCCGCTCAGCGATGGGGTCTTTGAATCGCTTGTTGCTCCGCTCGCTCGCGGTCACTCCGAAGTGGTTTATGATGTGTCAGGACTTTATACCGTCGTCAAGGCACGAACCTTGAAGGAAGTGAAATTGGACGGGCGGATATTTCCGATCAAAGACGAGATCAAGGCCAAGCTCAAGCGGCTCGCCTACTTGTCGACCGAAGTGTCCGTTCTCCCTGCGGAGGAAACGGCGCGGTTCCGCAAGCCGCTTGTTGAGCGGGTTCGCGCCGCGGTGACCGGTCTTGTCGTGTCGATCCTGCCATCGAAAGACTTTTACCGCGGGCAGTATGAGCTGGAGAAATCGATGGAAGCGATGGCGGAATTGCCGCGCCTGCCGGAGGGACAAAAACGCAAAGTGAGCGTCGTGATCTCCAGCCGGAGCGGCAAACGTTTCTTCCCGCATGATGAAGAGGAGGAAGGACAGGATGCCCTGAGGATCAAGGTGCGGCAGCTTGAAACGCTTTTTGCGCTGAATCCTTCCTATGATTGGGAGCTTGTCATCGTCGATGACGCCAGCCGGAACGGGGAGACCGGCAGGCGGGTCGCGAAAAAAGCCAACGACCTTTTCCCCGAGTACACGGCTTCAGGCAGGATACGGGTCCTTTTCTCGCAGAACGGGAACAGTCAGAAGGGGGGCGGCATTGTTTTCGGGATGAAGGACGCTCTTTCGCTCGGCGCGGATCATGTGGTTTATACCGATGTGGACCTGTCCTCGAATCTGTTACTGATCGGATCGCTTTTGCGGCGGATCGTCGCGGGCGGCGCGGGGATCGCGATCGGTTCGAGGGAACACCCGCGGGCCCGGGTCGTCGGCAAAAGCGGTTTCCGCAAGCTTTCGAGCATCGTCTATAACCGTATCGCACGATCGATACTCCCGATCGGTCCGATCGCCGATACCCAGTCCGGTCTCAAGGCGTTCAGCCGTGAGACCGCCCTTGCAACCGTGGACGAAGTGAAGGATGTCACCATGTCCTTTGATACCGAGTTCCTCCTCCTCGCCCGGGAAAAAGGTTTCCGGGTAGAAGAAGTACCGATCTTCTGGAAGGACAGCCAGGTCGGAACCTCCATTTCTGTTTTTATGCAGATGTTCCGGATGATCGAAGGTCTCCTGGGGCAGCGTCTGCGGATGCTCGCGCGGTCGCGGGACCGTGCCGGTACCTCTGCCGGAATAACGATCTCCCGAACCTTGACCCGTTTTGCGATCGTGACGGTTCGGACGCTTCAAGGGTTCCTCAGGATCTCCCGGGATTTCAGGAAAACGGATCGGCACCGTCCTGCGGCGGGGGCGACCGCGCTTCGGGAAGCGGACCTGGACGCGACGCTAGTGTCGGATCTTTCGGCCGTGGCCCGCTCGATCGTGGGCGATGCGGTGCGTGTTCTCGACCAATTCCGTAGACGGAAAACGGGTCTTGAGACGAAGATGAAAACAGAGACCGGAACGGAAAACCGGACGGTCGTGACCGAGGCGGATGAAGCGGTCCAGGGGTTTATTGTCCCGGAAATCCAGAGGTTGTTCCCCGAACATTTCGTGATCGCGGAAGAAAAGATGAGCGGTGAGATCGCTCGCAGGAACCGCGAGAACGAAGGATCGGATTTTGTATGGGTCCTCGACCCGATCGACGGGACCAGGGAATTCCTCAAGCCGGACAGTGACTTTTACGCCATTTCGCTAGCGCTCTTCCATAAAGGACGTCCGGTTCTTGCCGTGGTCCACTCACCGCATGCCGGTATGATCGAAGCGTCCTCGGCGCGTGATGGGGTTTATGTGAACGGAAAGCCGGTGACTCCGGTCACGGAATCCCCGGCTGAAACCTTTCGGGCCGTTATTGATGATGCCCCTCAAACGGAACTGGTTCCGGTTGGAACCCTCGGAGGGATGCCGTGGAGTGACGTTTCTCACAGCACCCGTTCCGTTGCCCTGAACCTCGCGAGGATCGCGTTTGCCGGTCAGGACGGTGAGGCACCCGACCTTTTCTGGAAAGGCGGTTCTCGCGGTCCCGCGCTCTGGGATATTGCCGGCCCAAGCTACCTTCTCAAAAAAGCGGGCGGACTGGCGCTGAGTCTCGATCAAGGTACCGTGACGGATGCGCAGGACGCCGTGTCCCGCGCGATCCTGGATCCCGCGCAAAGGGGAAGACATTTCTCGATTCTGGCCGGGACGAGGCCGGCAATCGTCGCGGCGCTGAATTCCATGCAAAAGAACCTCCGCGCCACTCTGGAAGAAAGCACGAAATCCCAGGACCTGGTCACGGAATCGGCTTCCTTGGGTCAGAAGATTGAGGCCGTACGTTCCCATTACGATCTCGACCTGCCGGAATCGCTCGTGGCGTATCCGATCGGACATGCCGTGAAACCCCAGGCTCCGGTCCTCTTGCGGGCGTCCGAAGGATCGTTCGTATTCAAGAGGATCGCCGGCTCCCGGGAGAAGGCCCGGTATGTAGTGTCGTATCAGCAGGCATTGGTCGGGAAAGGGATTTCTTCCGTGCCGCGGATCCTTCCGCTCAAAGGCCGGAAAGGGGAAACGGCCGATGATTTCCTCCTGGAGCTTGTAGACGGTCATTACGCCCTGGAAGAGGCTCTTTTTGAAGGGACGGAGATCGGCTACGGAGAGGCGACGCCGGGTCAATTCGAGACCCTCGGCGCCTTGATCGCGGAATTCCAGAACACCACGGAAGGTTTTTCTCCCGAAGGGGAAAAAACAGAGAAGCCGCTGACCGGGATTCTGGAAAGCGAAAAGGGTCTCGAGTCCCTCGCCACCGTCCTCCGGATCAAGTCCCTTGTCACCGGCAAGATCGGGAGAGGAGAAGAATTTTTCCTGAGCCGGTTTCCGATGATCCGTTCGCAGATGGATGTCCTGCGGGCGAATCTCCCGGCCGCTGTTTATGAAAAATTGCCGAAGGCCCTCGTGCCGATGGACCTCAGCTTCCATAACATACGCTTTAGCGGTGACGGCAGGACCCCGGTTTCTGTCTACGATTTTGGCAAAGTGCGCTATCAGCCCCGGCTCGAGGACCTGAAGAACCCGGCGATGTCGCTCGGACCGGAGAAGGGCAGGACCTACGACCGGAAGGCCCTGGACGCGATCGTCCGGGGGTATCAGTCCGTGGCGCGGAAACCGCTCACGCCTCTCGAACTCGAGGTGCTCCCCGAATTCATCCGCGGGACCTTTCTCTGGCAGTTCGCGGGATGGTTTTTGCTTGAGATGTCGCATCTGAACACTGACGATGGTCTTTATCACCAGGCCGTGGATCTCTTCGATCGTTTTGAGCAGTTCACACGTGATTATCCGTCCCGGCGCTCCGAAGTGCGGGAACCGGAGGGGCGCGCGAAGTCATCCGCTCCGCTTCCGCCGGATATACAAACCCTTCTGGCCTGGGAGATGCTTGGCAGGCCCCGGACCCGGGAGGCATACATCAAGGGCTACCATACCCTCATCAAGAGCGTAGGCAAGCTCGACAAGAAGTGGGAAGCCGAAGTCAGAGTTTCTCTCAGGAAATTTGAGGCGTCCTATCCCGAGACCGCACCCGAGCCGCCTTCCGTCTTGCCCGAGCTTCCCGGGGTTTACGGACCGGTCAGGGTAGTAGATGGAAAAATAACCATCCCGAAAGAACTCAGGCGGCGTTATCCGGGGAAAGTTTTTGTCCTTGTTCCGGGCACCGAAAATAACGCCGGTCTCAATGTGATCCGCGGGGAGTTCTTCAGACAGCGATTCGCCCGGATGAATCCCGCCGAAGCCGAAAAACTGTTCAAGATTCTTTCACCCGGTAGTGCTACGGCGGTCGTGGACGCAGAAGGGAACCTCCGGTTGGATGATCCGTTAGCGCAGAGAGTGATCGGGGTCATGATAGACGCCTTTAAGGTATGGAAAGAAATGCCCGGGGAGGTTTATTTCACGGTCAAAAACGACGGGGTCTTCCAGGTCTGGCCGAAGGCGATGTGGGATCAAAAAGAAAAAGCCGGGTCTTGGGTCCGCGATCACGGCGATCCGAAGGAACGCAGTGAACTCAGAGAAGGCGACGAGATGTCCAGGGCGGAAAAAGAAGCCGGGTTCTGGAACGATGTGCGGAAGGTCACCGCGGCGCTCACCGGGGATAAGATACCTCCGACGGTCACTAACATCACGGAGAACTCGGAACGGATCCTTGGTGCCGGGAAGCGTATCAAGAAAGAACAACTCAGGCGCTACGGCTGGGATACGCTCGAAGCGGCCGGTGTGAAGCGCGTCAGGGGTTATACGCCCGAAGAACGTGAACGGATGCATCAGGCCATATTGGCCGCGATCCCCGCGGTGGTCTCGGAACTTGTCAGACAGAAACTGCCCGCGACCATTCCGAAGATTCTCAAACACTGGACGGAGATCACGGGGGATGTGTTCCCGCCGAGCAAGGACAATATTTACGATATTCCATGGCCGGATCTTCAGCGGGCGGGAGTCCAAAGGGTCGATATTATCAAGCCTCCGGCCGAGGCGGCTTCGCTGCGTCGGGAAAGGTTCAAAAAGATCGCGAAGGTCGCGAGCGTCCTTCTGTCGGAAGATATTCTCCCCAGCATCACGAATGTCGCGAAACATTCCGGGAGGGTCCTTGGCGAAGAACTGAGGCCGTTTGAAATTCGTGACAATTATGATTGGGTGGAGCTTGAAAAGGCAGGGGTGGTCAAGGTCCGCGAAACGATCCCGGAGCTTCGCCTGGCGGAACGGCAGGAGGAGCTTGCCAGGATCGCGAGGATAGCGGCCGATCTGAAGGCAAGGGGTATCAAAACGACCGTTCCGAGGATCGCGTCAAATTCTAAAAGGGTAACCGGACGGGCATTATCCGAGGTGCAGATCCGCAAGTACGACTGGAAAGAACTCAAATCTGCCGGAGTAAAACCGCCGGAGGATATGGCGAAAAGAGCCGGGACCCTTCGCCGGGCTGTGGCGGCGATCCTCCAGGAGAGTCCTCTTGGGCCGATTACTTATGGGGTGATTGCGAGAAAAATGGCCGAGGACTCCGAGTATCCAGTGACGATCAACTGGAAGGCGCTCACGAAATATGTTTCAGGGCGTCCGGAATTTTCCCGGATTGCCAGGATTGTGAAAGCATCGCCGCGTGCCGTGCCTCAGCCCGCCAGGCCGGCGGAAGAAAGATCCGATACGGCCATTCCGGAATCTGCCGTTGCGCCGGTGAATTTTTACCTCGAGGTCCGGGGATTCGGGAAGATCCGCAGCTATCTCAGGCATTTTGATCCGGCGAATCCCGGAGTGGTGAGCGGCCTCCGCAAGGTGTCGCCGGGGCGTTACAAGGGAGAGTATCTGATTGAATGGGACAAAAAGGGGGCTGGCGCGACCCTTCTTGATCTTCTGACGCAGTTCAGGAAGGTTCAGCCGATCTCCCCGCGGGATGAATTCCTGATCGCGGGAATGGTCTACCGGGATCCTCTCGGGAAGAGGTCGATCCGCGCGGGTGAGTCCTATATCCTGCAGCCGGAGCGTAACAGGATCGTTTTTGCCGATGACGGGGAATCCGGAGAACTCGAGGGGGATCTGGATCTCGATGTACTCACGCTCCGGATGATTGCCGCGGGGGCCCGCGCGGTCCGGGAGAAGACGGAGGACGCATCCCGTGAATTTTATAACGCGGCTTCCAGGCTCCTGACGGGTTCCGCGTCGGCCGTGGATGAGGTTGATGACGCGTGGTTCGCCAGGTTCGAGACGATCTATCAGCGGTACGCGGGACCGCTCGGAGATTCCAAAGGGAACAGGCAGGTCCTCGCGAAGTTGAAGGACCTTCGCGGCGTGGTATCGGAAAAGGCCGTCCGCCGCCCGGAAGCCCGCGCCGGCGGAGAGGCTGTTAAAGAAATGCCCGGGAAGGGGCCGCGCGCGGAACTACGGAGCTCGCGGAAGCGCTTCGAGGCTTCTGAAAAAGGCAAAAACCGGCGCGGAGTGGGTGAGACGGAACTCTATGAGATACTGAAAGCCGGATTGTCCGCAGTGCCGCCGGCGATTGTGGATGAACTTCGGAAGATCCGGGATGTTGGCGCCTGGAGAAATATTCTGCGGACCGCCGGCCTCGACGTTGTGGACCTGATCCGCGGGAAGTTCCTTTTCCCCATCGTGGAGAGATTTCTGCAAAGCCAGGAACAATCCGCGGCGCAACGGGTCAGCAACCGCCTGCGCTTTGGCGGCCAAGGGAGATATCTGATAGCTTATCTGGGCGATGATTTTGATTTCATCGTGAAGATGCCCGTGACCCCGGAAAAATACGATGTGGTGCGGCGCATTTGGCTTGGGCATGGATTTAAAGTGGCCCGGCAGAGACTCAACGGTTTTGCGGTGCCGACCCTTGTGCTGGACGCGGCGGGCGGAAATAAAAAAGAGTTTGTCTACCACGCGGACGGAACGGAGCGCAGGAAAGAAGAATTGGCGATCGTTCAGTTCAAGGTCGAGCGATTAATGGATAAGCTGAAATCCCTGGCCCGCGGGGGCGATCTTGAGGGGGCGAAGACCCTGATTGGAAAATTCAGGGAATGTCTCATTGGTATCTTCCGCCGTGGCGTGATCGATGCGGACTTTGACGCGGTGCTCTATAACTTTGGTGTGGATGGCAAAAGCGGGAACATTCTCATCTTCGATTTCGGGGACCTGACGACAGGCTACGATATGGAAAACATGTTCTACGAACGCCTGTGGGGCATGAACAAGAGTATTGAGGCCGATCTTCGGGAACTTAACGGGGAGCTGGGGGATTATTTCCGCGATCGGGGAAGGTTCGTCCTGGAGGACTTTTTCGATGAAAACGGCGAAAGCCTTTATGGGGTCGATTACAAGCCCGGGGGTTCCGGGGTGGAGGGGGAATCTTCCGGAAAAGCTTCAGATCTTGAGATGACCTTCCCGTATCCCGAAGAGGATATTCGCGCCATGTTTGCGAGTCACACTGTGCATGAAGCCTCCCGGTCTGAGATGCGCGACGGGCGCGAAGAGGCCGCGGCAACTCCCGATGAGCCGCTTTATGAACGTAAGCTGAGCAGCGAGGAATATACGGCGTATTTTGAAGAAGTCATGGACGCTCTCACCGCCGTTAATTTCGGGGTTGCCGCGGCTGTTCAGGTGATGACGTCCTACCTTCGCAGGCAGAGAAAAGTGGAATCTCAAAGGCGGAGGCGGTTCGGCGAGATCGGAAGATTCCAGAAAGATCATTCCCGGATATTCGCGCCGCTCCAGCTTCTTTTGGGACATCTTGGCGATCCGCCGGTCGGTAGATCACTCTGGTTTATCGCCCGGTTCCTGCTTTCCCTGAAGGACGCGGGTCTTTTCAGCTGGAGCCTGTCGGTGCTTCTGGCGACAAGCCGGGACCCGAGACGTGATCCGGCCGTGGCCGGGAACGCGGAAGCCCTGCTCCGGATGGTCCGCGAGCTCGGACTGAATCCCGGTGTGCCGGTATCGTGGGCCGCCCGGGCTGTCCTGGTCGCGTGGGAAAGGCAGCCGCTCATAAACCCCCTGGACCTTTACATGAAAAAATTCGACAGCGAAAAGAAATTCAGGGTGGCGGATGAGATGGTCTACGTTCGCGGTAAACGCGGCCGGAATGAGCGTGATATGGATACCGCTCGGGCGAGGAAGCAATCCATTGGACGGATGAGGGAACAAGAACTTGATGAGGAGATGAAGAGAGCGCTTGGTCGAAGCGCCACGCGCGCGGAACTTCGCGAGGCGGAGGGATATGAAAACGTCCATGGCCCGGTCCATCTGACGGAAGAGATCGCGATTGCGATCCGTACGGCGGACGACCTTGCGGATTACGCGGGGAAATTGATCGCGCAGATCAACCGCAACAATCCCAAGCAGGAACCCTTAACCCTCCATTCGATCTGGCAGGACCCGGCAAAATATGAAAATGTTTTTTACAGGCCGTTCTATGAGCTTTTCTTCATGAAACTCCAGATGGATTTTGAAGGGGCCGTGCCATTTGTTGAGGCCGCCCGGGATGTGATGCGAACCCGGGGGATTACGGGATTGCGGAAAATCATGGATTCAGACGGCGGTTCTCTTGCGAATCTGTTCAGCAAGATCCGGCATGATGGCAAGAGCGCGGCCAGCGCCATCGATTTTTACGGGCAACTGTGCAATTTTCTGACCGGGAATCTTGACGGTTATTTCGGTCATATCTATGACGAGCTGATGCGAACACGCCCTCCGATCGCAATCGCTCGACCGGGTCTCTCATACCACAGCCGCGCCGATAGCACGATTCGCCTCAGGGACCGGGCGCTTCTGTTCGGCAGTGACCGTGCCATCGCAAAATACTCGCAAATACGCGGCAGTGTGATCGAAATGACCAGGACGGATATGCAAACACGCAAGAACAGCGCGCACGCGTTCAAGATTCAGCAGGCGATCGATTCCTGGGAAAAGCGGGCTGAGGAGCTCAATTCCGAAATGCTGAAGGAGAGGATCGCCAGGTTCAAGAGTTCCGGCCTCGTGATCGAGTATGATTCGGACCTTCCGCTTATCATTGCCGATGCGGAGCAGAACGTTGCGCGTGTCGTCCATACGGAACGTCTGACGCACGCCCTCAACATGTCTTCGGCGTTCATCGAGAACGCTGCGCCGGAGGAGATCGCGGCCTATATCAATACCGCTCAGGCATGGCTGGATATTTACACGGAACAAAGGGGAGCGGAGGCTTCCGGAGCCGATGGTCAGGACGTCGCGGCCAGCGACCCGGTCATAGTCCGGGTGGAGGCGGAGCGCCTTCGGTTCAATCTCGAATTTTTTGATCGGGAAGACAGCGGCCTGGTCCCCGTGGAGGCCCGACGGGACGAATGGCCGGCCGGGACGCAAGGCCCCACGCTCGAGGGATTGCTTGCCGCGCGCATGAAAGAACATGTGCTGAAACGTTACAAGGGATTTCTGGAATCTGTCATCAAGCAGGAAGCGGAAGCCGCGAAAATTCTCAAGACAGCGCGGGAGATCAAGCGGGAGGACTCCAAACCGAGCGGCATGACGGCGGATAGTCTTTCGACTCGCGACAAGTTCATGGACGCCTTGAAGATTTATAAGGAGCTCCTGAACCGTTATGAAGCGATGGGGATGCACCGGCGTGCCCGCGCCATCTTTCTCCTCATTGTTTATGCGACAGCTTGCGTCCAGCTGTATGACCGTGTGGGTGTCGCTCCGATCCAGTATCAATGCGACATGCTTCTCATCGCGCTTCGTCTCGGGGAGTGGAATATCTTTTTGAACGAGCTCGAGATTGTTTTAAAGGGAAAACTGGATCCGGAAGGTGGTGTGCGGGACGATCTGATCCATGACGGTATGCGGGGCGGATATCCGGAAAAGGTCTTCTCGAATCAGCTCTGGTTCAACATGATGTTCCTCGGCGTGAAAGAAAAAGAAAAGGACGTCTACTACATCGGGGAAGGGACATTCCTTGACAGGCTGAGGAATGCGATCGATGAACAATTGCAGGCTGCGCCGCCGGAACGTCGTCAGAAAGCGAAGGAAAATGCCGACAGCGCGAAGGCCCTGATCGGTGCCTTTTTGAAAGATCCTTACGGGAACCTTCACTTGCCTGATGGAAAATGGGACGCAAGCCGCGTCGACACGAGCGATGATCCCGATAGCCGTTCCGAGATGAGGGCGGTTGAGGCGGAACGCGCGGGGCCGGATCGCCGCGCCGGCAGCTTTTCGCTTCAGGCTCCTTCCCGGCGGGCTGAGTTGCGTGAGGAAGCCAAAGTGACTTTTGGGACCGATCTGAAATTAGGCCGGATTCAATACGTTCCGGGGGAGAAGTCGCCCTGGCAGGTATGGCTGTGGCGCAAGGACAAAAAGACCGACGAAAAAAAGCTGAACATCCTGTCTCATAAAACCTGGTGGGGCGCGATGCGGCAGGCGCTTGATGTTCTGGAGAAGGAATTTAACGATTGGTCGGTCGCGCAAGTCGGCGATGACCGGAACCTGAAGATCGCGAGAGCGCTCAGGAACGGCCGGATCTATGATCTGATCGCGATCATCCGCAAACCGTCGTGGCAGCAGGTTGTTCCCGCATGGCAGGCCCCTTACGAGGGACGGCGAAGGAATGCGAACCTTGAAGCGCGGATCGAAGCTCTCGAGGGACTTCTGACCGAGGGCCGGGATGGGGCTTTCACCAGGCAGGTGAAGGGGCTTGTCGGCCTGAAATGGATCCAGGAGGGGCCGGAATTCGATTCTTTTTCCGATGTCGCGCATCAGCTGGAACGGTTCTGGAACGAGCTGACGGCGGGGACGGGACAGGCGGTCCGGGTCCGGAAAGCCATTGAGCGGCATCGGGCGGACCTCATGTTTGCGCCCGGACTGGCCCTCGGGATCATCGCTGAAGACGCGGCCGAGGTTTCCGTGGATGATACTGCCGCTCGTGCGCTCAGGGAGAAGATCCGGAAAGTGATCGCGCGTCTGAAGGTCTATCTCGCGTCCGATGATGCGCTGATCGGACTGATTGACGCCTATGTCCGGAGATATTCATATCTTCGTGAGTTGGACCGGAAATTATCCCATGCTTCGGCGCGGGAGGCCGCCTTCACGGATGTGTGGCAGGCGCGCGGGGCCGCCTTTGAACCCGCGGATGAAGATAAGCTCCTCCTGAGATTCTTCCAGTTCATCTATTTTTCAAGGAACACCGAACCGGACGCTTTTTCCTGGCTTTCCGGCGTGCTCCATCCCAAGGCTTCCAAAAAGGCGGAACCCGACCAGTTGATGTTGCAGCTTCTTGATGACCCGGTGCCTCCCTCGGTCCGGTCCCCGGCCCCCGCGCTCGTGCGGGAAGCTCTCGACCGCGTGCTTCGGCCCGAGGCGCGCGACGCGAACGGTGCCCTGTCGATCGAACGGAATCCGCTTACCCGTCATGTCGTGACAATCGACGGACCTTCGGGAACGGGCAAAGGGACCGCGGCGAAGAACCTCGCGAAGCGCCTCGGCTACATGCATGTGGATCTCGGAATGATCTACCGCGCGCTGACCCGTAAGGCGCTTGATCGGCGGCTGGACGCGAATGACGAAAGCGTTGTGAACCGGCTTGTGTCTGATACGGCCATTGAGCTCAGGAAAGGGGAGGATGGGACGCGGGTCTTCCTCGACGGGAAGGATGTGACGAACGCTATCCGGTCGCCGGAAGTGGACAGGAGTGTCGCTGATATTGCCCGGCATTTCTCCGTGGCGCGTTTTGTTTTCCAGACCGCGCGGCGCATCGGCGAGTCGGAAGATATCGTGATCGAAGGGCGCAACGCGGGAACGGATATTTTTCCGGATGCCAACGCGGGCAAGTTCTATCTGATTACGGACCTTGCCGAGAAGGCCCGCCGCCGCTGGGAAGATTACAAGAAGACGCAGCCCGGTATTGCGCTGGAAGAAGTGGAACGTGATCTTGCCTTGCGCGATGAGAAGGACAGGACCCGGAAGATCGCTCCGCTTCGCCAGGCGCCGGACGCCATCGTAATCAACAACACCCATCTTCAGGCCATCGAAGTTACCGACAGGATGGAATCCCTGGTCCGGAAGGAGCTTTCGTCTTCACGCGTCGAGAGCGTGCTTCAGAAGATCGCTGATGAGATCAAACAAGGCGGCAGTACGCAGGCGAAGGCCGTGGACCTTGTCTGGAAGGGCGTGCGCGGAGAGATCGTGGCCGCTAATGTCCTCATCGCGGAGGGGAAGGTCCTGCGGCGCAAATGGGATCCGGCCTTGAAAGAGATACTGGAAAGTCTTTTGACTCGCAATGTGAAGTTCGAAGTGCTCAGGGGAAATTCCCCGGTTTCAGGCCATTACGCCGCCGTGATCCTCCGGGAGGAAGGGGCTGAGTTCGTGAAGCCTCCCCGAGAATCCGGAACGCCGGGAGCGGAACAGGGCACTCACAAGCGGTCCGAAGCGCGGACCATAGATTTAAATCTATCCCTCCCGCCCGGGGTCGATTTGACGCAGGAGATGCAGCCTGTTGTGCCGGAGAAGAAGCCGGCGGTCATTCGTCCCGGGGATGCCGGGGGCGACTCCGTGCTGATTCTGGATACGGTTATTTTTCATCCTGGAAAGGATGTCCCGGAGGATGTGCTGCGCCGCTTCACGGAAAATCTCCGCTCTGAGTTTCGCCAGACCGTGGACAATCTCCGCGAGGTGTTCGAGGATTTCGCGGCTTCGGCTTATGCTGCGATGACGGCGGGGAAGAATACGGCGGAAGCTTACAGGAATCTTGATGCCGCGTTGGCGGGAAGAGACATGACGCGCGCGGGATTGGATAAAGGGGTGCGGGCGCTTTACGTGCACGAACTGGACCTTCTCGCGCAGGCGATCCGCAAAGGCGACGTCAAAGTTCTTGCGCCCGTCATTTTCTATTCGCCCGAAATGCGGCCGCGGCTCCTTCAGTTCATCGAAGCCGTCCAGCTGGCTTTTGAGGACACGGGAGATGTGACCGCGAAGCAGTACCGGATCACGCTGGTGTCGTCGAACGGTGAGGCGCTGCGTTCTTTCAGGAACGATCTTGGGTCCCGAAGGCTGACGCGCGGCGTCGAGTTCGTCGGCGATAAGGGGCCGGTTGATCTCGCGAAAGCGGTCGGCGCGGCGGTTCGTCATCCGGTGTTTGGCGAACGGTCCGGCGTTTTCTTCCCCGAGGTCGAACTTGGCGTAAACACGCCCTGGCAACGCGTTGTTCGGGCCGATGGCATTCCCAACGAGTACGCGCTTCTCCTTCTCCCGTTCCTGAGCCGGTATTTCGCGACGGTCAAAACTTCCGATATCAATAACGAAAACCTTGCTGTAGCGTTAAGGCATGCCTTGCCCGAGCTGGGAGCCTCGGCCAGAGTCCTGGCCGGGCGGGGTATTGCCATCGTCGCGGAGTTCCTGAACCATCTCGCTCTCGCCGCTCGCCAGTTCGCCGTGTCGGCATAATCGCCTGGAATCGGGTGATCGTCGCATTTTTGGCGTACAGGGCGCGACACTCAACGGACATCTCTGTTTGTGCGCGTTGTTCGTTGCGTGTTGCGTGTTGCTCGGTTAGAATACCCGCCCTGGTTTCCCCGCTGGATCTTTTGAAGAAACAGTCGGGAGATTTGTGCTGAGGCGGGGTGTTCGCGTAATACCGATTATAGACATCATACCTATGGGAGATCTGGCGGGGTGAAGCATCCATTCCTTGAGCTTTGCAAAAACAAGATCGTGGTGCTTGACGGTGCCATGGGCACAAACCTCCAGAAACAGTTCCTTACGCCGCAGGATTTCGGCGGGAAGGACGGCTGTAACGAATACCTGGTCATCACGAAACCGGAAGCTGTCCGCAAGATACACGAAGATTTCTTCGCTGTGGGTTGCGATGCGGTGGAGACGAACAGCTTCGGCTCAAACCGCATTGTCCTGGCCGAGTACGGTCTTGAAGACAAGGCCTTTGAACTGAACGAAAAGGCTGCGAAACTCGCCAGGAAAGCGGCGAATAAATGCGCCACGCCTGACCATCCGCGGTTTGTGCTCGGCTCGATTGGCCCCGGCACGAAGCTCCCGTCAATCGGCCACATCGGGGTCGACGAACTCCGGGAGGCCACGAAGGAACAGATCAAGGGGTTGATGGCCGGAGGGGTTGACGGTCTTATCATCGAAACCTGCCAGGACCTTCTCCAGACCAGGACTGCCTTGATCGCTGCGGAGGAGTGCTTCGCGGAGGCTGGCCGCAGGCTGCCTTTGATCGCGCAGGTCACGATCGAGTCGTCCGGCACGATGCTTCTCGGCTCGGATCTCCACGCCGCGATCACGACCCTCGAGATGTTCCCGATAGACGTGATCGGCATGAACTGCGCCACGGGGCCTGCCGAGATGACCGAACACGTCCGCACGCTTTGCGAGAATTCGAGGAAGCTGATCTCGGTTCTTCCGAACGCTGGTCTTCCCGAGAATGTCGGCGGTATCGCGCATTACAAGCTCACGCCGGAAGAGTTCGCCGCTTATCACGAACGGTTCGTGAAGGAATTCGGTGTCTCGATCGTCGGGGGATGCTGCGGCACCACGCCCGAACATCTCAAAGCCGTCGTGGAACGTGTCAAGGGCTGTGTCCCGAAACAACGCAAGGTCCGGCATGAACCGTCCTGCGCGTCGCTCTACGGCTCGGTCACTTTTAAACAGGATCCGGCGCCACTTCTCGTGGGTGAACAGACGAACGCGAACGGCAGCAAACGCTTCCGTCAAATCCTCGAACGGAACGATTACGAGGGGCTTCTTGAGATCGGCCGTGAGGCCGTGAAGGAAGGGGCCCATGTGATCGATCTCTGCGTGGCGTTCACGGGCCGCGATGAGAAGAAGGATATGACCGAGGCGGTTACGCGGTTCAACCAGCATGTGACCGCGCCGCTCATGATCGATTCGACGGAGCCGGCGGTCCTGGAAGAGGCCCTCAAACACATTTCCGGGAAGCCAATCATCAACTCCATCAATCTGGAGGACGGCGAGGGGAAGCTTGCGACGGTCTGCGGGCTCGCAAAAAAATACGGGGCCGCGCTTGTGGCGCTTGTGATCGACGAGAAGGGAATGGCGCGGACGCGGGATGAGAAGTTCGCGGTCGCGAAGCGGATTCACGATCTTGCCGTAATCAAGCACGGCATCCGCCCCGAGAACATCTTTTTCGATCTCCTGACGTTCACGGTCGGATGCGGCGATGAGAATTCGCGGAGTGCCGCGATCGAGACCCTCGAAGCGATCAAGCGGGTCAAAAAAGAGTTCGCGGATGTCCGCACGATCCTCGGTGTCAGCAATGTCTCGTTTGGTCTCGCCCCGCAATCCCGGAAGATCCTGAACAGCGTGTTCCTCCACGAAGCTGTGGCGGCGGGGCTTGACGCGGCGATCGTTCACGTCGAGCGTATCGTTCCCGTCTTCAAGATTGCTCCGGACGATCTTGAAGCCGCGAAGAACCTTATCTTTAATAAGTGGATCGACGGAAAAGACCCGCTCGAGGTTTTTATCCGCCACTTTGAAACAAAGACGGGGAGCGCTTCCGCTGTCACAAAGCCGGGGGGTAGCGATCTTCCGGTCGAGGACCGTCTCAAAGCGCATGTGATCGATGGCGTGAAAGAGGGTCTTGAGGCCACGCTGGATGAGGCCCTCAAAAAATACAGGCCGTTCGAGATCATCAATCAATTCCTGCTGGAGGGGATGAAGGTGGTCGGACAGCTTTTCGGCGCGGGAAAGATGCAGCTTCCGTTCGTGCTCCGATCGGCCGAGATCATGAAGCGGGCGGTCGCGTATCTTGAGCCGTTCATGGAAAAGAAGGAAGGTTCCGAACGCGGACGCATCGTTCTCGCGACCGTCAAAGGGGACGTGCACGACATCGGGAAGAACCTGGTCGATATCATCCTTTCGAACAACGGCTACAAGGTCTTCAATATCGGGATCAAACAGCCGATCGACGCCGTCCTGAAGGCCGTCGAAGAGCACAGGGCCGACGCGATCGGGCTTTCGGGGCTTCTCGTGAAGTCGACCCATATCATGAAGGAGGACCTCGAGGAGATGAACCGCCGGAATATCACGCTTCCGGTACTCCTGGGAGGCGCCGCGCTGACCGAGCGCTATGTCTGCGAGGACCTTGCCAGCCTTTACCGGGGCGAGGTCCACTACGGGCGCGACGCGTTCGCGGCCCTCAAGATCATGGAAAAGATCAAGGCCGAGGATCCCGAGACCGAACGCATCAAGGAAGCGAAAAAAATGCTCGCCGTGAAACCGGTCGAACGACCCCATGCTCCCCGGGCGGACCATCCCCGCGAAGAGCCGGCGAAGCGGCGTGTGAGCCTTGTCCGGCACGACAATATCGTCCCGAGACCTCCGTTCATGGGGTACCGGATCCTGAAGAACCTGCGCCTGCAGGACATCTTCCCCTGGGTTAACAAAAAATCACTCTACACCGTCCAGTGGCAGTTCAAACAGGGGGATCGCACCGAGCGGATGTTCGACTTGTTCCTTCAGGAGAATGTCGAACCCCTTTTTGAGCGGTTCACCCAGCAATGTATCCGGGAGAAGATCCTTCAGCCGAAGGCCATGTACGGCTATTTCCCGTGCTATTCGGAAGGGGACGACCTTATCGTGCTCGACGAAAACGGAAAAATCGAGCGGACGCGGTTCCAGTTCCCGCGCCAGAAACGCGACCCGTACCAGTGCATCGCCGATTTTTTTCGTCCGAAAAGTTCCGGACTTCTCGATGTGGTCGCCTTCACGGTCGTGACGATGGGATCGCGGATTCGGGAGGTCGAGGAGAAAGCCTTCAAGGGACATAACTACCAGGAATACCTCTACCTGCACGGCCTGTCGGTCGAGGCGACCGCGGCCCTTGCCGAATATCTCCACGCGATGGTTCGAAGGGAATTGAGAATCCACCTGCAGGACAAGCAGACGAAGTGGGAGATTTTCCGGCAGGGCTATCAGGGATCGCGGTACAGCTTTGGTTATCCCGCGTGTCCGCGTCTCGAAGACCAGCGGAAGCTCTTCGGGCTCATTCCCGCCGACAAGATCGGCGTAAGCCTTTCCGAGATTTTTCAGATGGTGCCGGAGCAGTCAACCTCCGCTGTCATCGTCCATCACCCGCAGGCGAAATACTTCTCAGTCTGAAATCCGTACGGTGTGCGGCGGCCGGAGCACGGAGTGTGACAATAAAAAAGCCGGATGCGAACTATAACGCATCCGGCTTTTTGCTTTGCTCAGTACGTCGCGCTGAATTTAATGCTTCGCCGCCGCAAGTTTTTCCGCGAGGGAGTGGTATTCCGCCCAGATTGCTTCGGGGAGCGTGTCGCCGAAGGTCTTGAAGTACTGTTCGATCTCGGCGAGTTCCTGCCCCCATTCCTCAGGCTTCACTTCGAAGAGTTTTTCGAGCTTCTCTTTCGGGATGTCGAGGCCCGTCATGTCGAGGTCCTTGACGGCCGGTACGAGCCCGAGCGGGGTCTCCCTGGCGTCGACGTGTCCGTGCACGCGGTCAATGATCCACTTGAGGACGCGGATATTGTCGCCGAATCCCGGCCACACGAATTTGCCGTTCTCGTCGGTGCGGAACCAGTTGATCGAATAGACCTTTGGGGGATTCTTCATTTTTTTCCCGATGTCAAGCCAGTGACCGAAATATTCGCCCATGTTATAGCCGCAGAAGGGGAGCATGGCCATCGGATCGCGGCGGACGGTACCGACCGTAAGCGCGGAGGCGGCGGCCGTGATCTCGGATCCCATGCGGGTGCCGATAAAGACGCCGTGCTGCCAGTTGAAGGCTTCCGCGACGAGCGGGATCAGGTGGGCGCGTTTGCCGCCGAAGAGGCGCGAATTGGGATGCGCGCATTTCGTGGTCCTGGACTTGTCCCACGCGTGCCCCTGCCAGTCGATGAGCTTCGACGGAACTTCGCCATCAAGCCCCTCCCACCACGGTTCCATATTCTCCGTATCGAGGCCGGTGTTCGTGTACAGGGTGGGGAAGAACTTGTCATTCTTCAGTGTTTTGACCATGTTCGGGTTTGTCTTGAGCGAGGTGCCCGGAGCGACGCCGAAGAATCCGGCTTCCGGATTGATCGCGTAAAGGCGTCCGTCGGGGCCGATATTGAGCCACGCGATATCGTCGCCGATCGTCCATATCTTGTAGCCGGGGAGGGTGGATTGGAGCATCGCGAGGTTTGTTTTGCCGCAAGCGGAAGGAAGCGCGGCGGCGATGTGGCTGACCCTGCCGTGCGGGTCCTGGACACCCATGATCAGCATGTGTTCTGCGAGCCAGCCTTCGCGCTGGCCGATGCAGGAGGCGATGCGAAGGGCAAAGCATTTCTTCCCGAGAAGGGCGTTCCCGCCATAGCCCGAGCCGATGCTCATAACGAGATTGTCCTGCGGGAAGTGCATGATAAAACGGCGCCCGATATCGAGTTCACCAATCGAATGGATGCCTCGGACGAAATCCGGGGATTTCCCGATCCGGTCGAGAGCTTCCTTGCCCATGCGTGTCATGATACGCATGCTGACCGCGACGTAAGTGCTGTCCGTGACCTGGACGCAGGCCTTGGCGTAAGGGGATTTCGGATGACCCATCATGTACGGCATGACGTACATCGTGCGGCCCTTCATGCAGCCGTCGAAAAGTTTCTTCATCTTTTCCCTGGCTTCTTTCGGGTCCATCCAGTTGTTGTTCGGCCCGGCGGTGGCCTTATCGGGATGGCAGACAAAGGTCAACTGTTCCGTGCGTGCCACGTCATTGGGATGAGAGCGGTGGAGATAGGCATTCGGCCAGTTCCTGTCAGAGAGTTTCGTGAAGACAGGATTCCCGTTGATCTTCTCTTCCCTGATCCCGATCTCGATCAGCTCCCGGGCTTCCTGCTCGGAGCCGTCGCACCAGCGGATGCGCGCGGGTTTGGTGAGCTGTGCCTGTTCTTCGACCCAATGTTCTAGCGGTGTGAGCATATTTCTCTGATGTGCCTCCGTGGGGATTTAGATTGGTTGAAGTTTACTGATGAGGAGGTGATTTGCAAGGGTTTTCTATGTAATGAATGAGCTGATGACCCCGAAAAAGGTCAAGAGGGTGTCTTGCCTTTTTCCAGAAAACGGGTCACTTTGAGGACGAGGCCGCGGGGTGTGATCCTGACCAAAAATGCCAGGAGTTTGTTGAAGAATCCGGGGATCACGATCCTTTTTCCTTTCATCATGCCCCGGTAGGCCATGCGTGCGGCGGGGCCGGCTTCCATCGCGAAAGCGTTTTCCCGGATATGTTCCGTGCCGGAGCGTTTCTGAAACTGCGTTTTCACGGGGCCCGGGCAAAACACGGTGGCGGTCACGCCGGTGCCGGATAATTCCCCGGAGAGCGCTTCCGTGAACGAAAGGACATAAGCCTTCGAGGCGAAATAACAGGCCATGAACGGGCCGGGCTGGAACGCGGCCGTGGAAGCAACATTCAGGACCTTTCCGGAAGCCTTCGCGATCATCCCCGGGAGCAGGAGCCGCGTCAAGTGAGTGAGCGCCATGATATTAAGCGAAAGCATGGCCTCCGTGGCTTTCCAGTCTGAACGGTCGAACGGGCCGTGAATGCCGCACCCGGCGTTATTCACAAGCGTGCCGACCGCGATCGCTTGCCCGTCCAGTTCTTCTTTGATCTCCTGCGCGGCGCCCGGCCGGCTCAGGTCTTTTGCGATGATGCGGACGTCAACCCCGTGAAGGGACGAGAGCTCGCGGGCGATCTCAGCCAGCCGCGAATGATTCCGGGCGACAAGGACGATGGGAAAACGGTCGGCGGCGAACAGTTTTGCGAATTCCCGGCCGAGGCCTTCGGAAGCTCCCGTGATGAGAACGTATTCCCGCGCCTGCATAAGCCTCAACGCAGGATGCCGGTGGAGCGGGCGATTTGCTCGAAGACATGAACCGCCCGTTCGATCTCCTGGAGGGAGTGTCCGGCCGTGACGGTGGCGCGGATGCGGGCCGTGTTGGGTTCGACGGCCGGCGGGAGGATGGGGACGATGAAGATGCCTTTCTCTTTTGCGAGGTGTGTCATTTCGAGGGCCTTGCGTTCTTCGCCGATGATGATCGGGACGATCGGCGTCTGGCTTCGGAGCGTGTCGAACCCGCGGTCCTTGAGCGTTTTCAGGAAAAAGGCCGTGTTCTTGCGGAGTTTTTCCACCCGCCACGTTTCCTCTCCCATGACCTCGAAGGCGGTTTTCGCGGCCGCGGCGGATGCGGGCGGAAGCGCGGCGGAAAAAATGAACGGCCGGATCGAATGCTTCAGATAATTCACGAGTCTGGAACTCCCGGCGATATAGCCGCCGATGCTCGGGATGGTCTTGCTGAGGGTTCCCATCTTGATGTCAATCAGTCCTTCGCGGGGATCGATCCCGAAGTGTTCCTCGATGCCGGTGCCTTTCTTGCCGAGGACGCCGAGAGAGTGGGCCTCATCGACCATCAGCATCGCTTTGTGCTTCCGGCAGACACGAATCATCTCGGGCAGGTCGACGATATCGCCGTCCATGCTGAAGACGGCGTCTGTCACGACCAGTTTGGTGCCTTTCCTGGATGCGCCATGGAGCGCTTTGTCGAGGGCCTCCATGTCGTTATGTTCGAACCGGACGAAGTGGGCGCGCGAGAGGATGCACCCGTCGACGATACTCGCGTGATTGATCTTGTCCGAGATGACGGTGTCGTTCCGGCCGAGCAGGGCGGAGATCGTGCCGAAGTTGGCGCCGTACCCGGTCGAGATGGCAAGGGCGTCCTCGGTTTTTTTAAAGCTGGCGATCTTTTTTTCAAGTTCGACGTGCACTCGGGTCGTTCCGGTCAGGAAACGGACACCGTGGGTGCCGGTCCCGAACTTGTCGAGGGCTTGTTTTGCGGCGGCGTTGATCTTCGGATGGCCGAGGAGGTCGAGGTAAGAGTATGAAGCGAACTGGAGCATCGGACGGCCGTTCACCGTGATGTGCACGCCGGAAACCGCGTCGGAGCAGTGCATGTACGGATAGACGCCATGTTTTTTGGCGGCCCGGGTGCGGTAGTTCAGGGCTTCGATGCGTGAGAACAGGAGATTTTTCTGGGACATAGCGGAATCGCTCATGGTTGTTTTTCTTTCAGGAAATGGAGTTGGTTGTTCCCGGTCTTTTCGAGAGTCATCTGTGCCGCGTGACTGAGCCCGTTGAAATCGTAACAATCGACGGTGAGGAGATCGCCGGGCGCAATGCCGGTCAGGGAATCCACGCCGGCAAACGACGTTTTTGAGGTGATCCGGAAAAAGGACAGGATCACTGGTTGTGTGACGGTCATGGCGATATTCGCTCCCGGTTTTCTGGAAAGTCTATCGTTCCCGTCATGTTTGGCAAGGAAAAAGACGCCCGCCGGCAAAAATCAGGGATACACCCCGATTTACAGCGGTCGGGAAAATCGGAGTATGGCCCCGGTTTCCACTATCCTGTGGCAATATCGGTCTCCGGCAGTTATAATGCGCACTCCAAAAAATCCTTGGTGGGCGTAGCTCAATTTGGTTAGAGCACAAGATTGTGGATCTTGGGGTTGCGGGTTCAATTCCCGTCGCCCACCCGTTTTTACATCCGAAGTGATGGGAGGCAGGTCATGAAAGAATTTTTCGTCGGTCTGCTCGCGATCATCGTTGTTCTCCTCCTCGCCGGCGTGGGGGTTCTCCTTTTTCCGTTCTTTCTTCTTCTCGGGATCGCGCTGAGATTTTTGGTCCTTGTTCTGGTCGGCCTTTTCGCGATCTGGCTCGTCGGCAAGCTTGTTTTGCTCCTGATCGATTCCCTGAAGAAGAAAGACCAAACGTAAGGAAGACCGCATGGAAAGACTGATGACCGCCCGGCAGGTCAGTGAATTGCTCGAGGTCAATCCGTCCACGGTCTACCAATGGGTCCACCTCGGACTGATCCCGTACGTCAAGCTCGGGAAATGCGTCCGCTTCAAGAAGATCGAACTGTTCCGCTGGATCGACAAGAACCTGCGCCACGAAAAGGTCTCGTTCAAAACCGTCGAAAAAGTTCTTCGCAAACATCCTTCTGCCCGCCAGAAGGAATTCTCCGACCTGGAATGAAGACGGACCTCTCCGGTGTTCTGAACAGACTTTCCGGGGCGGTGCCGGCCCGCATCGAGTTCCGGAGCCCCGTGACCGCTATCCTCCTGATGGTCCTCTGCCTCGGGGCCAATATCTATGTCCGTCTCTTTCCCGCGCATCTGCCCGGTCTCCGTCAGGAGGCGCTCCTGAACGTTGTGAACGCCGAACTGAAAGAGGGTGCCGGAAACTATACCGGCGAGGCGAGGCTCAAGGGGCTTGCGGTTTCCGCCGCGGCACAAACCGGCATTACCCGGGATCCGACCGCTTTTTCCAGGAAGGTTGACGCAGAGCTCACGAAACTGAAAGGCCCGCTGCAGGATGAGAGTGGTTTGACCTATCTCCTGGAAAGCGATCCCTATGCCTGGGCGGTCTGGACGGAGAATGTCCTGCGGTATGGTCATCCGGGGAACCGGATCGTGAACGGGAAAAGTCATGACAGCCTGATGCTCGCCCCCCGCGGCCTCGAGGTCTTTCATTTTACATTCCTTTTTTATCTGACGGCGCACCTGTACAAGGCTGTTTCGCTTTTCAGCGGTGCGGTTTCTTTCCAGTCGTTCCTCTTTTATGTGCCGGTTTTTTATTCCGCTTGTTTTCTCGCGCTTTTTTATCTTTTCGTGAGGCGGTGGTCGACCGATCTCGCCGCGTTCTTTGCCGTGATGCTCGCGGGGTTTACGGGGGAAATGGTCCAGCGTGGCTGCGCGGGATGGTATGACTTCGATATGCTGAGCCTTTCCTTCGCGGTCCTTGTCGGCGGGTGTCTCGCGGAGGCCTTTCGGGACGGGGGATGGAAACGGATGATCCTTGGCACGGTGGCGGCGGCGTTTTTTGAAGGCGTCTACGCGATGACGTGGCTCGGCTGGTGGTTCATGCTTGTTGTCGCGGCCGGTTTTTTTATCTCGTCCGCCACGCTCGCGGTCATTGCAGGTCCCCAAAAGCTCAGTGCGGTGCTGCGTTCTCTTTTTTTCCATTTGTCCGCGGCGGTCCTCTTTTATGTCCTTTCGTTCCTGTTCGCCGGATGGATGACCGGTGTCGATATGATCGAACGGGTCGGGTGGCTCAGGTCGTTTCTCAGGTTCAATACGGCCCTGGGGGCGGACATCTGGCCGAATGTTTTCTACACGATCAGCGAACTCGGCGCCCTCTCGCTCCGGGGGATCGCAAGCCGTTTTTACGGGGTCATTCTTTTCTCGGCCATCCTTGTGTCTGTTGCGTTTGCGGTTGTCAGGGAATGGCGCTCGGACCGCCGGTCGGTGGTCCTGATCCTGCTTTCGTGGTTTGCTTTCATGTTTTTCGCTTCTTTTAGAGGAAATCGCTTCGTCCTTTACCTTGCGGTTCCGGCGTTCGCTTTCTTCGGGATCGCGCTTGCGGAATATTTGCCGGGCTGGATCAAGGATCGTCTCGGCGGTATCTTGCGGATTCTTGCCTTTGGCGGTTATGTCGTTCTGCTCGGTTTTCTCGTCCGGACGGGATTTGCCTCCGGGATCGCGGTGGCCGAAAGCATCCGGCCCGTCATGAATGACGCATGGTATGAGGCCCTGAGCCGGATCGAACGTGAGACACCCAGGGATGCTATCATCAATTCCTGGTGGGATTTCGGGAGCTGGTTCCGCTATTACGGGAAACGCGGCGTGATCTTTGACGGTCAGTCTCAGGGCGGCCAGTTGGCGTACTGGATGGCAAGGGCGATGCTTGAGACCGATGAAGAGAAGGCGGTCCGTATCCTTCGCATGTTGGACCTTTCGGGAACCGGCGCGTTTTTCCTTATCCAGGAACGGATTCGGGATCCCTACCGGAGCAAGACTGTTCTCGACAGCCTGTTGGCCTCGGATGAGGCAACTGCCCGTGAGATCCTCGCGTCGGAAGGTTTCGAGGCGGAAGGCGCGAAGAAGGTCCTGGATGATCTCTTTCGGCTTCCGGCGCCGGCGTATTTTGTCGTCGAAGGATCCATGGTCGGCAAGATGGCGAGTATCTCGTTCATTGGAAACTGGGACGCAAGGAAACTCATGATCGAACGCATGGCGGGTGAACCGGCGGAAGCTGTCCGGGGGCGGCTGACGTCCCTGTTCGGTCTCGCTCCGGAGGAGGCGGAAAGACTCTATCAAAGGCAGACGGAGACACTGAAAGGCGTTGATCGCAATGAAAGCATCTCCACGAGATCGGATTTCTTTTCAAGTCCCGTCAAGGGGGAGAAGGGGAAATCCCTCATCCGTTTTGACAATGGCGTTGTGTTCGACCCGGTTTCGCCGGAGGTGCTTTATTACTCGGAGGCCGCTTCGAAATTCAGGGTTCCGAAACGGGTCGTCTTGTGGCGTGAGGGTGTCCGCAGTGAAATGAAAAATGAAGGCGGTGGCGACGATGCGACGGTCCTGATCGCGGCGAACGGAGAGGAATACCGCGCGGTTCTCGCGAACGATGACCTGATCGATTCTCTTTTTGTGAGGCTTTATCTTCTCGGCGGTTCAGGCCTGAAACACTTCAATCCGTTCCACTCGGATGACGAGTACAAGATTTATATTTACGAGATCGATTGGGGTGCTTCATGAGTGCCCATGATATTGAAGTTTCGGTGGTGATTCCGTGCCTGAATGAGAGCGGGAGCGTCGGGACCTGTGTCGAAAAGGCGCGCGCTTATTTTTCGGCCAGGGGTATGGCGGGTGAGGTTATCGTGGTGGATAACGGTTCCTCCGACGATTCGGTCGTGAAAGCACTGAATGCCGGCGCGCATGTCGTTCATGAGAAGGTTCGGGGGTATGGGGCCTCCTGCCTGCGGGGATTCCGGGAAGCTCGTGGTAAATATCTCGTCATGGGCGATGCTGACAATACCTACGATTTTGCTTCCCTGGACCCTTTCCTGGATCCCTTGCGAAGGGGGGCAGATGTTGTGATGGGGTCCCGTTTCCGGGGAAAGATCCATCGCGGAGCTATGCCGTGGACGAACCGCTATCTTGGCAATCCCGTCCTGACGGGGTTGTACCGCCTTTTCTTCCGCACGCGGCTCACGGACATCCACTGTGGCATTCGGAGTTTGACAAAAGATGCTTTTCTGAAGCTGAACCTGCACTGTCTCGGGATGGAATTCGCGTCTGAGATGGTTCTGGAAGCGCTGCAGAAGAAACTGAAGATCGTGGAAACACCGGTTGATTATTTTCCCCGCGAGGGCCGCTCAAAACTGGAGCCCATGAAAGACGCCTGGCGGCATCTCCGCTTCATGCTTCTTTTCTGCCCGGACTGGCTTTATTTTGTCCCGGGTTTGTGTGTCGGGGGATCCGGATTTCTGGTGCTGCTCGCTCTTATCGGCGGGCCGGTCCATTTCCTGGGGCACGCCTGGGATATTCATATGCTGGTCTTTGCGGCATTCCTGAGCATTCTTGGCTATCAGATCCTCAACGTTGGTCTCTACGCCAAGCTTTTTGCCGTTAAACAGGGATATCTGGAGAGTGATAGTACGCTGAACTGGTTCGCGCGGCACCTCCGTCTTGAGACCGGAGTTGTTTTGGGCCTGATATTGTTCGGCGCAGGACTTGTTCTGAATCTCTGGATCTTTGCTGAATGGTGGCAAAATGCTTTCGGGCCGCTCTATCGTATCCGCGAATCGGTCGCGGGGATGACGTTCATGACACTGGGCCTCCAG